>CAYZVG010000031.1:0-15036 GCA_964481595.1 uncultured Occallatibacter sp.
TGTGGTGCCCACATTGCTGTGGGCCAATCTCGAGAACGCCTATGTTTGGATGGCGCTATTCGGCCTGGTCAGCTTCGGCGCGATCGGTTTTTGGGACGATTACGCCAAGATCCGGCGCAAACAGAATCTAGGGCTGACGGTGAATGGAACCGACAACCCCGCGGTTACGCTGCAAGTGAATGGCACTCCTGGAGGTAATTCGACAGTCGGAACCGCGGTGTCGAACACCGATGGATCGATTACTTACACCGCGCCCCCGGTAGTGCCAACGCCGAGTAACGTGGTGCAGCTCACAATTACCAGCGTCGATAACCCGGCGGTATCGATTGCGCAGAATATTTCGGTGATGAATCCGATTCCGATTCTCACCTCGGCCACGCCTATGAATTTCAATACCGGCCCGGCGACGATTGTGCTTACAGGCTCGAAGTTTATTACCGGTGCGACGGTATTGGTGAATGGATCGCCCGCGACGTCGACAAGATTCGACAGTGAAACGCAGTTGACAGCAACCGTGGACTTGAGCGAGCCGGGCAATCTCGATTTGCAGGTATTGAATCCTGCGCCCGGCCCTGCAACTTCAGCCGATCTGATTGCGACCGTGAATGGCACGCCACCGATTCCCATCGTCAATCCGCAGGATGCGTCGCGGTTTCTGGAGCAGGCGACATTTGGAGCGACGGACGCCGACATTCATCACCTGGGTTTGATCGGCTATCAGGCGTGGCTTACTGAGCAATTCAATATGCTGGCCACTCCGTCTGAGCCAGCGGTGGAGCAGGCGATCGTCGAGAACAATCCGCCCTGCGCGGCGGGCGACCTGAAGTGCAATGCGGCGCTGTTTGTGCAGAACAATCAGAATGAAAACCTGGTGCAGGAGGCATTCTGGCAGCAATCGCTGACGGCAAACGACCAGCTGCGGCAGCGGGTGAAGTACGCACTGTCGCAGTTATTCGTTATCTCCGGCAATAACTCCACCGCAATCCAGAACATGCCGCGCGGCGAGGCGAGTTACTACGACATGCTGGGCAACGATGCGTTCGGTAACTTCCGCATCCTTCTGCAAGATGTAACTCTGAGTCCGATGATGGGGCAGTTCTTGTCGATGCTCGGCAATGACAAGGGCAATGCCACCACCGATCCAGACGAGAACTACGCGCGCGAGGTGATGCAGCTATTCACTATCGGCCTGTGGCAGTTGAAAGACGACGGCACGCAGCAGCCTGGTGCGAACGGACAGCCGAGTGCCACTTACACAAATAGCGATGTAATGGGATTAGCCGCAGTATTTACCGGGTTTGGCTGGAATATTCCCGGCGATAGCAGCGACAATGCATGGCAAAACTGCTGCGTGTATGTCGGCCCGGGTTATGGCGAGGAATTATTGCCGATGCAGGCGTTTCCTAGCCATCACTCTACGGTCCAAAAGCAATTTCTCGGTGTCACGATTCCGGCTTCGGGTTCGCCGGATCCGAACGGCGACCTGCAGACGGCGCTCGACACGCTGTTCAATCATCCCAACCTGCCGGCGTTCTTCTCGAAACAGATGATTCAGCATCTGGTGACGAGTAACCCAAGCCCCGCCTACGTGAGCCGCGTTGCAAAGGTGTTTGAGAACGATGGAACGGGCGTGCGCGGCAACTTACAGGCAGTTATCGCGGCGATTCTGCTTGACACCGAAGCTCGTAGCTCGGCAACCGATATTGCGAACCCACAATACGGCAAGGTGCGCGAGGCTCTGCTGCGTTATACAGAATGGGCTCGCGCATTTACTGCGCAATCGCGCACGGGTTCGTTCGATCTCGGTAGCACCGAAGATCCCATCTATGGGCTCGGCGAGATGTGGCTGCGCTCGCCTACGGTCTTTAACTGGTTCAGCCCCGGATATACGCCTCCCGGAACCACGCTTGCAATAGACAATCTGCTCGCGCCTGAAGTGCAGATGACAAATGTGTCAACGGTGGTTGGCTATATCAACTATCTGCAAAACGCCATTGGCTCCAATGCTACAGGCGGACCCGATGTCTTCTCATCGTATGCGACGGAGATTAGCCTGGCGTCGACGCCCGACCAACTGCTGGACCGCATCAATCTGCTGCTGATTGCCGGCCAGATGAACAGCAATCTCTACAACCAGATTCTTGGCGCAGTCACCGCGATTCCGATTCCCAGCGGCGACCAGAACGCGATAAACGCTGCGCTGCTTGCGCGGGTTGAAACGGCAATTTATCTCACCGTGGCGTCGCCAGACTTCGCCGCGCAGCAATAGGAGCCGAACATGAGCAAACTCAATTCATCGCGGCGGCATTTTCTGCGCACCGCCTCCATGGCGTCAATGGCCGGCTTTTATGTGAGCCCGTTCTTTCTCGAACTGAATTCCGTCGCGGCGATGGCGCAGGAGAGCAGCGGGACGGACTATCGCGCGCTAGTTTGCGTGTATCTGCAGGGCGGCAACGATGGGCACGGAACGGTGATCGCCACCGATAACGACTCATACGCTGCGTTTACGCAGGCGCGGTCGGGCGCGCCGGGACTGGCTTATCCGCTGGGCAATCTGCTGCCCATCACGCTGCAAACTCCGCAAAGCGGCCGCACGTTCGCACTCAACCCTTACCTCACCGGCGTGCAGAACCTGTTTAACACCGGGCGCGCAGCGATTGTGGCCAATACGGGCACGCTGATTGAGCCGGCGACCAAGGCGCAGATCAGCGCCAACTCGGTTCCGCTGCCCGATAGCTTGTTTTCGCACTTCGATCAGACCGCGGCGTGGCAGGCGACCGCCAGCAACTTGGGCAGTGGCGAGCATATAGGTTGGGGCGGTGCGGTTGCCGACGCGATTGAAGCCATGAACATGAATTCGAATTCGATGTTCACATGCATTTCAACGGCGGGCAACGCACTGTTTCTCGCCGGGCAATCATCGTTTCAGCTCAACGTAACATCGGCGGGCCCCATTCCCATTTATGGCCTGGCGCAGCCGCCGTTTGGCGCGCCAGCATCCGGCAATCCGCTCAGCGCGATACTCACGGCCGACGAGACGAATCTGTTTGCGCAGGAGTATGAGATTGTGGTGAACCGTTCAATGCATGCGCAGTCGATGCTGGTTAGCGCAATGGCTCCGGCGGGCTCGGGAGGAGTCGCAAATCCGCCGCAGTATCTTGACCCGGTCACAAACAAGCTGATGGATAATCCGCTGGCAGCTTCATTGCAAACTGTAGCGCGCATCATTGCCGGGCGCGGCAGCCTTGGAGTTACTCGGCAGATATTCTACGTGCAGCTTGGCAGCTTTGACACGCATAACAACCAGGCGCAGATACACTCGCAGTTACTTACTCAACTGGGCGCCGCCTTTGAATACTTTGACGGAGTTATGGTGAGCATGGGGTTGGGCAACCAGGTAACTTCGTTTACTGTCTCTGACTTTGGCCGCACACTTACCTGCAACAGCAATGGAACCGACCATGGATGGGGAAGCCACCACTTTGTTGTGGGCGGCGCGGTTCTGGGGCAAAACATGTACGGACAGTATCCGGTGATCGGCGTGAATCAGGCGAACGATCTGGGCGCGGGCCGGCTTATTCCCACTACTTCGGTGGAGCAGTACGCAGGCACGCTCGCCAAATGGTTCGGCCTCTCCGACAGCCAGGTGCGCGCCGTCTTTCTTAACTTTGGAAAGTTTGGATCAAGTCCATACCTTGGATTTATGGGCGTGTAAGTCAACCGCAAGTATCGCTTTGCGAGACTTGAACTACTCAAGCCAGATGTAGTGAGTAAGGATATCGTCGCATAAGTTCCGAAGTGCAACCGCAGGTCCTTCGACTCCGTTTGGCGCAAGAAACGCGCCAAACTCCGCTCAGGATGACAGGCTTATTATGTGGGGAATCAATGACTCACCACACAATAAGTTATCGACCTAACGTCCGGAATGGTCGTGCGAGATCGATTCCGCGCCGGCCGTAGCCAGCACGGGGGGACTCACGGCAAACTCGTCGAGGACAGCCTGCATTTCGACGAGAAGCTCTTCGGCCATTTGCCAGGTAAAGCCGTGGCGGATAAGAATGCGCTGGATCACGAGATCTTCGCGGTTAGGCGGCATGGAATAAGCAGGAACCAGCCAGCCTTTTTCGCGCAAGCGGTCGGCATATTGGTAGAGGGTGAAGCTTGAGGACGTTGCGTCCTTCAACTCCCAGCAGAGCCCCGGAATTCCGCCATTGCCGTCATAGATGACTTTGAAGGGCCCGAGCGCGGCGATTTTTTGCGCAAGGTGGCGGCCCATGGCGTTGCATTCTGACTGTATTTCGCGATAGCCCTCTTTGCCGAGACGCAGAAAGTTGTAATACTGGCAGATAATTTCGCCGCCAGGCCGCGAGAAGTTGAGCGCAAACGTGGGCATGTTGCCGCCGAGATAATTTACATCGAAGATGAGTTCCTCGGGCAGGTCGTGCTTCTCGCGCCATAAAGCCCAGCCAACGCCCAGCGGAGCGAGACCGAATTTGTGGCCGGAGGCGTTGATGGACTTTACGCGCGGCAGGCGGAAATCCCACAGCAGGTCGGGTTGCGTGAAGGGCGCGAGGAATGCACCGCTGGCTCCGTCGACGTGGATGGGGATGTCGAGGCCGGTCTCGGCCTGGAGCTTATCGAGGGAAAGTGATATTTCGTGCACCGGTTCGAACTGGAGCGTGAAGGTGACACCGAGGGTGACGATGACGCCGATGGTGTTTTCGTCGCAGCGTTTCAGTACCTCCTCTGGAGTGAGCAGCAGGCGATCGCCCTCCATGGGAACCTCGCGGATTTCAACGTCGAAGTAGCGGCAGAACTTGTGCCAGCAGACCTGAACCGGTCCCATGATGAGGTTGGGCGTGGCTGTCGATTGGCCTTTGGCGCTGCGGCGCTTGCGCCAGTTCCACTTGAGCGCAAGCCCGCCGAGCATGGCCGCCTCGCTGGAGCCGGTGGTGGAGCAGCCGATGGTGGTGGCGGTCTCAGGCGAGTTCCATAAGTCGGCGAGCATGTGGACGCAGCGCTCCTCAATGGCGGCGGTCTGCGGATACTCATCCTTGTCGATCATGTTTTTGTCGGCAGACTCGTCCATAAGCTGCTTGACCTCAGGCTCGATCCAAGTGGTGCAGAAGGTGGCAAGGTTCTGCTGCGAGTTGCCGTCGAGGACCAGTTGATTGTGGATGGTCTCATAGACGACTTGCGGCTCCAGCTTGTTTTGGGGGAACACGTAGGTTTGTGCGTCCTGGTCATGGACAAGGGACTCGACCGGGCAAGAAGGGGCGGCTTTGAGCTGTTCGGTGTTGTGCAGAGGCATTGCTTCTCCCGTTTGTCTGGAATCGAAGTGTATTTGGCTGACGCCGGATTTGGGAAGAAAAGACGGTGAATCCGCATGGTGATACGCCGGTCGTGCGTAAGTTACACAGTTTGCGCGGCCTGCGGTAAATAAGTGATTGAAGTCACGTCGCGTTGCATCTCGGCAGGTTAGGCTATGTGCAAGCCAGTATGCGGAATGGCGTCCCGGCTGTAAAGGAGAAAGCATGGATCTGGGGTTCATTGAAAGCAAAACATTCGACGAGATTGCGATTGGCGATACGGCCGGAACGGAACACGTTCTGACGACCGATGACGCGATGGCCTTCGCATCTATCTCCGGTTTCACCTCCGTTCTCAATTCGGAGGAGATTATCGAGCGCGCGGGGGGCATCCCTCCCACCGGTCCGAACATGTGGTGCGCAAGCCTGGTTTCGGGACTCTTCAGTATGCATATTCCCGGGCCGGGTGTGACTTTGACAAACATAAACTTGTCGTTTCACAACCGCATCCGCGTGGGTGACCGCATTCTTGTTAGCGTAAAGGTGACGGGCAAGGAAGAAGCCGCAAAGATCATTACGTTCGATTGCGAGGCGCGCAACGGAAGCGGCGTATCTATCTTTAACGGCACAGCCCAGGTAACGGCACCCGTGAAGAAGCTGCGCTGGTCAACCATGCCGGTGCCGCAGGTGATTGTTTCCAATCCCTATCGCCGATATCACGAAATGATTGCCCGTGCTACGTCAAAGCCGGCTGTGCGTACGGCGATTGTATGGCCCTGCGATGAGGTGTCGCTCGGCGGCGCAATGCAGGCATTCAAAGACAAGCTGATTATCCCGGTGCTGGTTGGCTCAGAAGAAAAGATTCGCAGCGTTGCCAAGACGCTTGAGATCGATCTGGGCGAGACGCTTATTGTCGACGTAGCCGACAGCCGCACGTCGGCCACGCGCGCGGTAGAGCTGGCGCGCAAGGGCGAAGTGCAGATGCTGATGAAGGGCTCGCTGCACACCGACGAGCTGATGGGCGCAGTGGTTTCACGTGACGGCGGCATGCGCACTGGGCGGCGCATCAGCCACGTGTTCGCGCTGGATGTTCCGATGTATCACAAGACGCTGTATGTGACCGATGCGGCGATCAATATTCAGCCTGACTTGCCGACGAAGATCGATATTCTGCAGAACGCAATCGATATGATGTTGAAGCTGGAGATTGAAATGCCGAAGGTGGCAATTCTGTCTGCGGTTGAGTCGGTGAATCCGGCGATTCCTTCGACACTGGATGCGGCAGCGCTGTGCAAGATGGTTGACCGCGGTCAGATCTACGGCGCAATCGTGGATGGTCCACTGGCGTTTGACAATGCAATTTCAAGCGAGGCGGCAAAGATCAAGAAGATCAGCTCGAAGGTCTCCGGCGACGTGGATCTGCTGATGGTTCCGAATCTGGAAGCCGGCAACATTCTCTTCAAGGAACTGCAATACCTGGCCGGAGCATTGGCCGCTGGAGTGGTGATAGGGGCGAAGGTGCCGGTAGTGCTCACCAGCCGCGCGGATGGCGAACTTGCGCGCATGGCAAGTTGCGCTCTGGGCGTTCTGCTGGCCAAGCCTGCGCCCGTGGCTGTTGCCTGATTCAGAAACATAGCGAGCGGGTTGAGCAACACGCATAGGTAAGAACCGGAATGGCCGTACCCAGGGGGAATATCCCTGAGTATGGCCATTCTTTTTTGCTGCCGTAGTTGCCGGGTTGTTGCTGAAGCTCGACCGACGCAACGGTCTGTGTACTTACGAAGAAATGCATGGAACCGTGGATGCAACCGCAGCGTACATAACTTTTTACTCGTGTATACTTCTCCCGTTTATGAAATCACTGCTGGCGAATGCCGCTGGCAAGCGCAAACAATGCGCAGAAAGGTATTTTCTAAGATGAAAACGCAACGGACTGCATACGGTTTGAAGGCGCTGCCAAGGCTGGCGAGTTTTGCGGCAGTGGCGGCAATAGCGATATTGATGGCGGCTAATGGTGCGGCGGCGAGCGCGCAGGCAGCGGCGGCGCCCGCGGCGACCGCGAACCTGCAGGCCGTGGCGCAGGATGTTGTTGGCATTTGGCAGGGGACGCTGCACGCGGGCAAGGATCTGCGCTGCGTGGTGAAAATTTCAAAGTCGAGCACGGGTTATACGGCACAGTTTTACAGCATTGACCAAACACCGCAACCGATTCCGGTCACGAAGGCCACATTTGCAGATGGCACCCTCCAATTATCGATTGATGCCATCGGCGGAAAATACGAAGGCAAGATGTCGGCGGACGGAAAGACGATCGCAGGAAACTGGACTCAGGGGCCGAATCCTCTGGTGCTGAATTTGGAGCGCGCCACGCCCGACACGGCATGGCCGATTCCCGAGCCGCTGCATAAGATGGCCGCGGACGCCAATCCTGGATTCGATGTGGTGACAATCAAGCCGAGCGAACCGGGCAGCCCTGGTAAAGGATTCGGCTTTCAAGGAACCCACTTAAAGACCTTGCATACGAACATGAACGATCTGGTCGCCTTTGCCTACGGGATGCATGCCAAGCAGATTGTGGGCGCGCCGGATTGGTTTGGCACAGACTTATTCGATATCGACGGCGTGCCCGATGTACCGGGCGTGCCGACCCTGCATCAACAGGAACTGATGATGCAAAAGCTGCTCCCAGACCGCTTTCAACTCAAGTTCCATCACGAGCAGCGGGAGCTTGCTGTCTACATCATCACATTAGGAAGCGGCGGATCGAAGATGACCAAGACCTCGTTCGGTCCGAGTGACCCGCAGGGTTTTGGACTGAGAGGACTCGGCGATCTGGTTGTGACAAACATGAGCATGGCTGAGTTTGCCACATGGATGCAGACCGGTGTAATGGACAAGCCGGTGGTAGACCACACCGGGCTCACCGACAAATACGATTTCAATTTGAAGTGGACGCCCGACGAGTCGCAGTTTGCGCAATTCCGCGGAACGAATGGTCCGACGCCTCCGCCGGCGGGCGATAACCCGAATGCGCCGCCGGCTCTTTACACCGCGACTCAGGAGCAATTGGGAATAAAGTTTGAAGCAGGCAAAGCGATGGACGACGTAATTGTGATCGATCATGTGGAGAAGCCTTCGCCGAACTAAGTGCGGTCTGGGCACAGACTCAATCCTGAGCAGGCACAGGAACGGGAACAAATGCTAGTTGACCGGTGTCTAAGTTGTTGAGCAGTTAATGTTGGCGGGTGAGAAAAACTTTCCTCGGCCGCAAACGAAAACGGCTGTGCCTGCGTCTTATACACAAATCCTCTCCGATGCAATGGGCCCGGCAGCACATGGTTTGCTCCGCGTGTTGCCGATTTGACGATGAAGGATGTCGAACGTGCTCCGAGCCGCTGTGTGCCGATCCGGAACGACCCTCGCAGTAATTCTCCTTACATTGATAGGCATTGCGCTCGCGGCGGGCAGGCTATCCGCGCAGGCTGGTAGGGTGGCAAGCACGCCAGCTTCGCAGGCAACCGCGCCTGTGCCGCAAGCCGCCGCTGTGCCGCCGGCGTTCGATGTGTCTACGGTCAAGCCCAGCAAGCCTGAGCAGATGGGCTCCATGCTGCAACTCACGGACGATGGCATTTCCATCACGCATTTCCCTCTGCATACCATCCTTTGCGGGGCGTTCGGAACGGAAGACGACCACATTTTGGATGAACCTGGCTGGAGCAGGTCGGCCATGTTCGACATCGAGGCGAAGGTTGCGCCCGAGGACGCGCCCAAGCTAAAGGGACTGTCGCGCGACCAGCGGTATCAGATGCTGGTGCCGCTTTTGGAAGAACGCTTTGGGCTGAAGTTTCATCATGAGACGCGCGAGTTGCCCGTATATACGCTGGTGGTTGCCAAGGGTGGAATAAAAATGCAGCAGTCCAAACCCGATGATTCGTCAGGGCCGGGCCGGAAGATGCTCATGGCGAGGAAGGGGCACATCGAGTCTGCGGACATGGACATAAGGGATCTGGCGCACGTGCTCTCGCAGCAACTGGGCCGCACGGTGGTGGATGAGACTGGGCTGACCGGCAAATACGACTACAAGCTGGACTGGACGCCGGATGATGCGCCTCCGCCGATGGCGGCGAGTGGGGCCGGTGGGCAGCAGCAGAGCACTTTGCCGGACGCGTCGGGGCCGTCGCTCTTTACGGCCTTGCAAGAGCAGCTCGGATTGAAGCTCGAAACAAAGAAGGCTATGAGCGATGTGATCGTGATCGACCACATCGAGCAGCCCTCGGCGAATTAGTGATTGAATTCAGGAGCGAAGTTTGGGTTGGCAATGTGAGTTAGTGAGGAAGGCTTGAATGTTGAACAGATCTAAGCAGCGGAGCAACAACGGACGGCTCGCGGTGGTGTGGCTGGCCGTGGCGCTGATGATGTTTGTCTCCGGCGTGACGGCGCGGGCACAATCGCAGAGCAAGCCGGCAGACGCGCCGGCAACGCTGCCCAAGTTCGAGGTTGCGTCGATTCGAATTATTCCACTGAGTGAGATGAAACCAATGGCGGAGAGCCCGCTCAGTCCGCCGGGGGCGCTGCAGTTTACTGCGCGGAATGTCTCGATAGGAAGCCTGATTGGGATTGCATTCGGGGTTTCATCCATGAATCAAGTTTCGGGATTGCCATCATGGAATAATTCGACCTTCTATCAAATCCAAGCCAAGCCGGAGGGCGATGTGGGCTTGAGCTACGATCAACTCAAGCCATATTTGCAGCAGCTTCTTCAGGAGCGATTTCACCTGACCTACCACCGCGAAACGAAAAGCACCAAGGGCTATGCGCTGGTGGTGGCCAAGGGAGGGCCGAAGCTGACTGCGACGAAGGGCGGGACGCCTTACGGGTTCGTTATGGGGAGCCGCATACAGCTTCCGAATACGCCCGCGAGTGGGCTTGCCGGAATACTCGCGAGCCCGTTGGGCGAGCCGGTTGTGGATGAGACGGGGCTGAAGGGGAACTACGATATTGTGCTCAACTTTGCGCCGATGAACTCGACCGATAGCGATCTGCCGTCGATTTTTACAGCGATAGAGGAGCAGCTCGGCCTGAAGCTGGAAAGGCGGGACGTTCAGTTGGAGACGATTGTGATCGATCACGTGGATCGGGAACCGACGGAGAATTAACTCGCGCAGTTCGCGTTGAATACGAAAGCTGCATTCCATCTCTCCACTGCGAGCGATAGAGAACGAAAGGGAAGAGACAGAACCGATGGGGCGATTCCGGCATTATCTTTGTGTTGCTGCATTGCTGGCATTCTGCGGATACGCGGCGGCGTCGCCGTACCGGGGAGTGGTGACGTTTGGCGGGCAGCCGTTGCCGGGGGCTACGGTGACGGCTACACAGGGCGCAAAAACACTGACTGCTGTCTCCGACCAGACGGGCGCGTTTGCGTTCGACGATCTTGCCGATGGGCAATGGGCGTTTGACGTGGAGATGCAGTGCTTTGAAAAACTCCACGCCGATATTACGGTTGCGCCAAATATGCCGCCTGGCGCATGGGCGCTGAAGCTGCTGTCTACAGACAAGCTGCTGGCGAGTGCGCAGATTGCCAAGCCGGGGGTTGAGCCGCCGCCTGCGCCTACGGTTGCCGCAGCGAACACGCCGGGCACACCGCAGACCGCGAAGGGAAATGCGCAGAAGCCGGGGCAGGCAAATGTTCCGGTAGAAATGCCAAAGCCGCCTGACGAGAATCCGCAGAGCGCGGATGGGTTCCTGGTTCAGGGGAGCGTGAACAACGCGGCCACCTCGCAGTATGCGACCAATGCGGCGTTTGGAAACACGCGCGCGGGCAGCAGAGCGTTGTATACGGGTGGATTCACGGCGACCGAGCAGAACTCCGCGCTCGATGCGCGGACCTACGCGCTGAGCGGCATTGAGCCGACAAAGCCTGCCTACAACGACTTTTCCGGAACGCTGGAATTGCGAGGGCCAATCAGGATTCCGCATGTGATGCCGCGCGGGCCAGACTTTTACGTCAGGTATCAGTGGTCGCGGTCCAGCAACTCCTCGGTGGTTCCGGGACTGTTGCCAACGGAAGCAGAGCGGAGCGGCGATCTGTCCGGTCTGACAAACGCACAAGGCCAGCAGTTGACCATCTACAATCCCGCGACCGGCGCGGCGTACGTCAACAATCAGGTTCCCGTCACGCCGCAAGCGGCCGCGCTGTTGAAGTATTTTCCCGCGCCGAATTTAACGGGCTCAGCACTCTACAACTACCAGGCGGCGTTGGTGAGCGATACGCATACGGACTCGGTAAACTCGAGTCTCAACAAACAGGTGCGCAGGGATTATATTTCCGGATGGTTCGGCTTTCAGAGTACGCGGTCGGATAGCGTGAACCTTTTTGACTTTGTCGATCGGAGCAGCGCGCGGGTATTCAACGGCGGCGCTTACTGGCATCACCAGCTCAAGCCGCGCATATCTCTGATTACGAACTACTCGTTCAACTGGCAGCGCAAAGAAGCGACGACGAACTTTGAGAACCGCGAGAATGTCTCCGGCGATGCTGGCATTGGCGGCAACGATCAGGACCCGGCTAACTGGGGTCCGCCCTCGCTGGGTTTTTCCAGCGGCTTTTTCGGTTTGAGCGATGGCAACAGCTCCGATAACCGCTACCTCACCAACGATGTTTCAGTGTCGTTGTCCATGTACATGAGAAAGCACAACATTACCGTGGGCGGGGATTTTCGCAAGCAGGATTACAACTGGTTCACCGAGCAGAATCCGCGCGGCAGCTTTACCTTTAACGGCACAGCGACCGCGGGTGGAACGGCAAGCGGATCGGATCTGGCGGATTTTCTGATCGGTATTCCCGATGCAAGCTCAATCGCCTACGGCAACGCCGATAAATATTTTCGCGAGCCGGCGTATTCGTTGAACTTCAACGATGACTGGCGGCTGATGCCGGTGCTTACCATCAATGCGGGAGTGTGGTGGGGTTACAGCGCGCCGATTACGGAGTTGCACGGACGGCTGGTGAATCTGGATGCGTCCAGCTGGTTCGCGGCGGTTGCGCCAGTGCTGGGCAGCAATCCTGTGGGGCCGGTGACGGGCGCGCATTATCCTTCAGCATTGATGCGGCCGGACCGCAGCATGATTCAGCCGCGCATAGGAGTTTCGTGGCGGCCCATTCCCGCTTCGACCGTGGTGATCAAGGCGGGATATGGAATCTACTCCGACACCTCGGTGTATCAAAACATTGTTTTGCAGATGGCGCAGCAAGCGCCGCTCTCAACGAGCCTGAGCGCGCAGAACAGCGCAGCGTGCCCGCTCTCGCTGGCTACCTTCACTGTATCCGCGTCGTGCGCGGCGGCGTCCGCGGATACGTTCGGCATCGATCGGAACTTCCATATCGGCTATCTGCAGAGCTGGCAATTATCTGTGCAGCGCGACCTGCCTTTCGCGTTGCAGGCCACGGCAACCTATATCGGCATGAAGGGCACGCACGGCCCGCAGGAGATTTTGCCGAACAGCTATCCGCTGGGCGAAGCGAATCCCTGCCCGAGCTGCACATCGGGATTTATGTACGAAGGCTCCGGCGGCAACTCGATTCGCAATGCAGGGCAATTTCAGTTGCGGCGCAGAATGCGCAGCGGGTTTACCGCAACGCTCATGTACACCTACGCAAAGTCGATTGACGACGACGCGTATCTGGGCGGGCAGGGCGGTACACAATCGTCATCGCTCTTGTCGCCGTCGGGAAGCATTGCGCAGGACTGGCTCAATCCACGAGCGGAGCGCGCGCGCTCAAACTTCGATCAACGCCATCTTGTCAATCTGCAGGCGCAGTACACCAGCGGCATGGGGCTGGGGGGCGGCACATTGCTGGGCGGATGGAGAGGCAGAGCACTGAAGGAGTGGACGGTGCTGGGCACACTGAGCATGGGCACCGGACTGCCGGAGACACCGTCTTATCCCGCCGCAATGCCGGGCACGGGATTCTCGAACATTATTCGGCCAAGCCTTACCGGCGCGCCAATCTACGCATCCAGCGGCAGCACGCATTTGAATGCGGCGGCGTTTACCGCGCCAACTGCGGGCGGGTGGGGAACGGCGGGAAGAAATTCGATTACCGGACCGAATCAATTTTCGTTTAACAGTTCCATGGCGCGCACATTTCGCCCCAGCAGCAAGACCTATCTTGACGTGACAGTGAATTCGACAAACACCTTCAATCACGCAACGATTTCAGGCTGGAATACCACCTTCATCAACCCACAGACGGGGCTGCCGACCGGGATCAACTCTCAGTTCGGACAGCCGATAGGCGCCAACCCAATGCGCAGCTTGCAAATCACGACACACTTGAGGTTCCAATAATGCGAGGCCTTGCAGTAGCAGCACTTTCTCTCGTGGCCGTGACAGGCTTGTGTGCGCAGCAGGTGGGCCAGAACACGGGCGCCGGCGAGACGACGCAGAGCTTTACGCTTTCGGTCAAGTCGAATCTGGTGGTTGAGGCCGTGGAGGTGAAGGACAAGCAGGGTAACTTCATCCATGGGCTCACAGCGAAGGACTTTGTGGTGACCGAAGATGGCGCGCCGCAGACGATTCGCTACTGCGAGCACCAGGACTTGAAAGAGACGGCCAAGCCGCTGCCCGCCGAGACGCCCAAAGACGAGGACATCACCATCTACAATCGGCTCTCGCGCACGCAGATTCAATCGGAGACCATGGACGACCAGCGCTACAAGAATCGGCGGCTGCTGGCGCTCTACTTCGATATGAGCGCGCTGGGGCAGGCCGATCAAATGCGTGCGCTCTCTGCCGCGGAGCAATTCGTCCGCACGCAGATGACGACTGCGGACCTGGTGTCGATCATGCGCTTCAGCAACGGAGCGGTAGACATTCTGCAGGACTTTTCCGCCGATCGCAAGCGGCTGCTGAGCATTTTGGAAACCATGGTTGTAGGTGAAAACCAGGGAACCGGGGATAGCGGTGACGACACGGGCAGCGCAGATACGGGCGCGGCTTTCGGACAAGACGACAGCGAGTTCAACGTCTTCAACACCGACCGTCAGTTGGCCGCGGTGCAAACTGCCGTACAGATGCTCGGGCACGTGAGCGAGAAAAAGGTGCTCATCTACTTTGCCAGCGGGTTGAGAGCCGGAGGAATCGACAACCAGGCGCAGATGCACGCCACCGCGGATGAGGCGATTCGCGCGGGCGTCACCATTTGGACAGTAGACGCGCGCGGGCTTGTGGCGCAGGCGCCGATGGGCGACGCGACGCAGGCTTCGTCGGGCGGGCAAAGCATGTACACCGGCGCAGTGGCGCAGACGCTCACCGCAAACTTTCAGCAGTCGCAGGACTCCTTGTATGCGCTGGCCAGCGATACGGGTGGCAAGGCGTTCCTCGATAACAACGATCTTTCGCGCGGCATTGTGCAGGCGCAGCAATCCATCTCCGACTACTACATCCTTGGCTACTACACAACCAACAGCGAACCGAACGGCAAGTTCCGTCGCATCCGCATTTCGGTGGCCGGAAACCAGGATGCGAAGCTCGAATATCGTCAGGGCTACTACGCCGACAAGGTCTTCAGCAAGTTCAACGACGTTGACCGCGAGCGCCAGCTTGAAGACGCGCTCATGCTCGAAGATCCCATCACCGAGCTGACCATCGCCATGGAGATCGATTACTTCCAGCTAAATCGCGCCGAGTATTTTGTTCCCATCATCGTAAAGATTCCGGGCCG
>CAYZVG010000032.1:0-14513 GCA_964481595.1 uncultured Occallatibacter sp.
GATGAGCTGGAAGCGGCCGTTGGCGAGAGGGCGCACCAGGATCGGCTGCACGACTCCGTTTGCGGTAATGGAAGCGGCCAGCTCAGCCAGCTCAGCCTCGTTGATTTTGGAGCGGGTCTGGAAGGGATTGCGATCGATCTGGCCGATGGGGATTTCGCGGGGGCGGCCGCCTTCTGGCTCTGCCGGCGTGGTCCCAGGTGCGGACGATGGAGATGGCGCGGGCGTGCGCGGGAGGAGCGAGTCGAGCCCTTTGCCAAGGGCGCGGCGCTTTGGGTCTGTTGCAGTGATATTCATTCTTTAATCCTTCTTTTCCAGCTTGGACTACCGTGCTTCAAATACGAGAGAACTGAACCAGGATTGGGTGAAGACTCCAAACAGGCCGATGGAATCGCGATCAGGAATAGGGCCAAAAGGCGGTCTTGGCTCCGGGCCTAGCCGTCGAGCCGACAGCCTTTCGCTCCAGACTGCGCGGGCTTTCCATCTGGTTTCTGGCAAGGAACTCACCGGTCAGCTCAAAATATGCTTCCGTGCCGCGTGAGCGGGGGTCGTACAGGGCGACGGGCTTGCCATGGCTTGGCGCTTCGGCCAGGCGGACGTTGCGCGGAATCACGGTGCGGAAGAGGCGGTCCTTGAAGTACTCGCGCAGGGTCTCCGTGACTTGCTGGGCAAGGTTTGTGCGGTCGTCGTACATGGTGAGCAGGACACCCTCAATGTTCACCGTCGGATTGAAGGCGGCGCGGACGCGTTCGAGAGTTGAGATCAGTTCGGAGACGCCTTCAAGAGCGAAGTACTCGGCCTGCATGGGAACGATCAAAGACTCAGCCGCACAGAGGACGTTGAGGGTGAGCAGATCGAGCGCGGGCGGGCAGTCGAGGACAATGAGGTCGTAGTTCGCCTTCTCCGGCTCGAGGGCGCGGCGCAACCGGAGAGCCCGGTCATCGGCGGCGGCAAGCTCAATGTTTGCGCCAGTAAGATTCTTGGAGCCCGGCAGCAGCTGGAGAGTATCGATATCTGTGGGCAGGATTACCTGGTTGGCAGGCTGATCGCCGACGATGACGTCGTAGATGGAGTGGCGGTTGTCGTCCCTCTGGAACCCGATACCTGAGGTTGCGTTTGCCTGGGGGTCGCAGTCGACGAGAAGGGTCTTCATGCCCTCCAATGCGAGACACGCTGAGAGATTGATTGCGGTGGTGGTTTTGCCAACTCCGCCCTTTTGATTGACGATGCCGAGTATCTTGCCCATGGCTTTTAAGAGTAAAAGGGAAGGCCTGCACGGGATAGGCAATTGACTTGTGGAGAAATCGGCCAAGCTGTGGAAAGCGTCTGGCGGGCGAGGCTCTGACCAACAGGCAAGCATATGAAGGGCAACGGGTTCGCGTGTCGGACAGATGGAAGGGTAAGCGGGGGTCAAAAACGGCGGAACGGTGGAAAACTAATGGGATTTTGGGGGCGGAGAGGTCTTTGTCGGGGGGCAATTCCGTTTCGGGATTGTATCGTTTTGGGCAGAATTGGTGTGTTCCACGTGGAACAATGCTGCCGCCAAGCCGCGCGAGTGAGGCAATGTTCCACGTGAAACATTGACCTTGATGCAGTCCTGCCTTCCTAAGTGTTCCACGTGGAACATGCGCTCTCCATAGTTATTGGCCTCCGCTCTTTTGACCCTCCCCACTGGAACTCTTTTCTATGCCACTTCGTACCACCCAAGAGGCTCAAAATGCAGCAAGAATTCTGCTGGCCATGGGTTCAAGAGCAGGTGGCCCACTCAATCGATATCTGGAACCGAAGCGCCGCTCCTTCGCTCCACACCAGCCGCAGCTACTCCCAAAGAGAACAGCAGCAGCGTGAGAGGGTCTTTCATAAAAAGCTCGCCACCGCAGAAAGTCAAATAAAAAAGCATTACCGGTCCTGCGCCGTGCCAACTGATGCCTGGAACCGACTGGCTCCTGTGTTTACCTGCTTCGCCGAAACAGCACTGGACCTCGAACCTGAGGCTGTCCGCCTTGTCAACGACAGTTTTCTGCCAGCAGCGAGAAAATTTGCTTCTCTGGCCAAGCAATTCGACGCAAGCCTTGGCGTGGCCGAGATTGTCCAAGCCTGCCGCAGCGCCTGGACAGCCTGCGGCCTGCAAATCATGCTGGGCGACCGCATGGAAGTCTCCGCGGCAATCCTGGCCTACAGCCTCCTCTATCCCTATAGCGACAACTACATCGACCGCTTCGACGTGTCACTCCAGGCAAAACGCCGC
Source organism: uncultured Occallatibacter sp. (assembly GCA_964481595.1). GTDB lineage: Bacteria > Acidobacteriota > Terriglobia > Terriglobales > Acidobacteriaceae > Telmatobacter. The sequence goes on from CAYZVG010000032.1 coordinate 2,246, forward strand.
TTCAGCCAGCGCTTCAAGGATCGGTTGTGTGGTCGTAAACCGCCTTGTCTTAACCACCGCGAAGCCGCGATCTGGACCTTGGTCGAAATAATCGAAGGGCAATTCCCGCGCCAGCACTATCCCCAGGTTTACGACTGTTTGCTCGCAATTCATCGGGCGCAGGAAGAGAGCATGGCGCAATTGGATCTATCCGGCGGATGCACTGACATAGAAGTCCTTCGTATTACCGCTGCAAAGGGTGGGACATCCGTATTGACTGACGCTTGCCTGGCTCATGGCTCCCTCAACGAGGAGGAAAGCAGCTTCGCTTTCCTTTGGGGCGTCCTGCTCCAATTGGGCGACGACCTCCAAGACGTGAGAGAAGATTGGCAGAACGGGTCCGCCACTGTCTTCACCCGCGCCCTGGCGTCGGGCACGCCGCTGGATGCGCCTGTGGCCCAATTGCTCAACTTCAGCCACAAAGTTGGAGCCGAAATGGAGATGCTGCCCAACGCCTCTCCTGTCCTGCAAAACCTGATGAAGAGAAGCTGGCAATCGCTTATCACCTGCGCAGTGGCGGAGTCGCACAAACTCTTCACGCCGGCCTTTCTCCGCAAGGTGGAAACTAGCTCTCCATTCCGTTTCAACTTCCTCCGCGAACATCGCGCAAGACTCGCGCGACAGCAATATCTTTGGCCTACTCTAATCGAATACGCAGAAGCACCGGAGCTTGCGGCGTCGATTCCTTGCACAGCCCAACCGTTCCTTGGGCCTTCTCAGCAGACCGAAATCCCGCTCGGAACACTGCCGCCGCTCACGATGTAGACTTGTGCCGATCTCGTAAGGAGGCATGATGGATACACCAAACGCATTTATTGGTAAAGCAGTTGCGCCGACAGAAGAAGAACTACGAGCCGTTCTGGGCGCGACAGCCGAGCTTTGGGCGCAATTGATCGAATGGTTCGCTGGGCAGGGAGTTGCAGACACAGAGTGGCATTCCTACTCAGTTAAGGCTGGCTGGGCGCTGCGAATGAAGCTCAAGAAGAGAACGATTGTCTATCTTGGTCCATGCGGAGGCTGCTTTCGGGTCGCTCTCATCCTAGGCGATAGAGCGGTTGCCGCGGCGAGGCAAAGCGATCTCTCCAAAGCCACGCTCAAGCTATTGGATGAAGCGCCGCATTACGCTGAAGGGACCGGAGTGCGGTTGATCGTGAAAGCCCAAAAGGACCTTGCAGCGATCAAGAAGCTGGCCCTGATCAAGCTGGCAAATTGATCTCATTTTGCCCAAGCGCGAGCACGCGGCTTTCGCCCCCCAAGCTGGGATGGCTGTCGGCCCAGGCGAAGGTCTCTCCAGCAGCAACCTGCAGGGCGTCCAGTTCAGTCGTGGTGGTCATCAGTGCGAGCCAGCCGCCGGGAGCAACCAAAGTGGCTGCCATGCTGACAGCTTCGGCCATCTTGTCTACGGCGCGAAGCGTTACACAATCGAAGCACTCATGAAGCGTCTCCGCCCGCCCCGCGTGAACCCGTGAATTAAGGCCCAGGATACGAACGGCTTCCTGCAGAAACGCGGCTTTCTTGCCTTGCGACTCTGCCAGGGTCACCAAAATCTCAGGGCGGCACAGGGCGATGGGAATGCCCGGAAAGCCTCCGCCTGAACCGAAGTCAAGCAGGCTAGCAATACCGCTGGGCAACGCACGGGCGCAGGCGATGGACTCGACAAAATGCCGCGCAAGTATCCCTTCTTCCGATCGAACGGACGTGAGATTGATGTGCGTATTCCAGCGAACAAACAGCGAAACGTAATTCCCGAATCTCGCTGACAGGGAGGCACTTAAAGGCTCTAGACCTGCCTCAGTCAAAAGAGCATTCAGCCGAAGACTCGGCGACTCCAGCGGGTTGCTCATGGTTTGGCGACCAGGCGGGAGATCGCGGGCGTCGACCACTCAGCAGCGGCGCGGACAAACTCAGCGAAGAGGTCGCGGGAGAGCTCGCTTTGTGTGTAGGTGCGTTCCGGGTGCCACTGGACCGCGACCACGAAATGGTCCTCGGCATCAAGCTCGACCGCCTCGATCACGCCATCTACGGGGGACACTGCTGCGACCAGCAGCTTGTCACCTGGAACACGAACCGCCTGATGGTGGCTTGAGTTCACCTCCACTTGAAGCCCCGCGCCGGCAGGCAGCAGATGGCTCAGCCTGGAACCTGCGGCAATTAAGACAGGATGGGCGTTGACCACCTCGCGGCCTGGGCGGTGATTAACCTGAGTCTTCAGATCCTGGATGAGGGCGCCATTCCTCCACACATTGAGCGACTGAGTGCCATGGCAGATGGCGAGGATCGGCTTGCGAAGATTGAAGGCGTCCTGCAGCAGCAGCTCGTCGACAGCAGTGCGCGCCGCATCGGCAGGGCCGCACTCCGGCTGTCGCGCTTCGCCGTAGCGCTCCGGCTCAACATCGAAACCGCTGCCCGGCAACAGCACTCCCTGCACTCCGGCCAGCAATTTGGCTACGCGCTCCTGCGGCTCGCTCAAGGAAAACACCAAGGGCGTTGCCCCGGCAGCTTCCAACGCGGCCAGGTACGGAGGAAGAGAACGCTCGTTGTACGCCTTGTCAGCAGCCGTGGGTTCGGGGATGGCAATCGTCACAGTCATTCCAACTCCAATGTGAGACCCGGAGCGGCGCGTCAATCCACCAGCATTCCTTTGCGCTCTGGGACTTCACCCTCCTGAACAGATTCGCACGTTGTATCGCCGGCATCCAACAGCAGCTTTTGAATGGCGGCACGAAGCCGGGCCGTCAACTCCTCGGTCTGCCGCACCGTCATGCCCTTGGTATCTATAGGCTCACCGGCGCTCAACGTGACAACCCCGGGATAGAAATGACGCGTATGCATCGGCAACAGATCGTAGACGCCGCTCAGAGCGATGGGCATGAGCGGCACCTGGGCGCGGATGGCAAGGTATGCTGCGCCGGAGAGAAACGGCTTGAGCTCTCCGTCGACCGTGCGGCCGCCTTCAGGAAAGACAAACAACGGCATGCCCGCCCGCAGAGCCTTGACGCCGACCCCAAGGCTAGAAACCGTGGCTTGCGGATTGGCGGTGTCGATGGGAATCTGGCCCGACCTTTGCAGGTACCAGCCGATGAACGCAATCGGCCACAGCTCCTTCTTTGCCAGAATGCGGAACTGGCAGGGAATTGAGGCAAAGATCACCGGCGTGTCCATGTACGAGGTGTGATTGGAGGCGTACACGGCCACCGAGCAGCGGCGCAGATTCTCAATACCGCGAACCCGGAGCGAACTCCCCGAACCCGACACCAGCGCTCGCGCCCAGAACCGCGCAATCTTATGCTGCAGCCTGCCCTGCTTATCGGCAAACGATACAAGCAGAGACAGCGATCCGCAGACCACTGTAATCACGGTGAGCAGTGGAATCTGCAGAGCATTGGTGCGCCAACGATGAAACCGTGGCATCGGATTGGGCCGGGAACTCATCGGCTGCCCCCGGGCGGATTCAACAGCAATGAGCGGGCTTCACCCACCAGGTAAACCGACCCTGAAACTACAACGACACCATTTCCGCTCGCGCGCACATGCTTCTCCGCCAGCTCCAATGCAGCGGGTACCGACTCGGCCGCCATCGCCTGCGTTCCAGTCGCTTTGGCGGCCGCCAGCAGGTCGTTGACGGGCGCCGCGCGCGCCGTGTGCATGGGAGCGAGAATCACGCGGTCGAACAAGGGGAAGAGAATCTGCGCCATCTCGACAACCGGCTTGTCGCGCAGGCAACTGAAGACAAGCGTCCACGGCTGCCTGTCCCCGACCGCGCCGCGCAACGCTGCACGCAAGGCCCATGCGCCAGCCGGATTGTGAGCCACATCCAGAATCCACTCCACCGCGTTCCGCTCAATGCGCTCAAGCCGGCCCGGCCACTGCGTCTTGCCGATCCCCTCAGCGATGGCCGCTGCAGAGACAGCAAAACCATGCCGGGTTGCCAGCTCGACGGCGGCGGCTATTGCGAGCGCGACGTTGCGCTGCTGGTGCTCGCCTGCCAGCGGCGAATGAACGGAAATCTCCGTTCCAAAAACTTCGAGGGTATAAGGCCAGCTTACGCCAGACGCCGGCAGATAGTTCGCTGCGCTTACAGCGCGCGTACCAAGCTCCACAGCTACCTCTCCCAGCACCCGATTCGCGTCAGGATGCTGCGGCAAGGTCACCATCGTCGCATTCGCCCGCAGGATTCCCGCCTTTTCGCGCGCGATGGATGCGATCGTCACACCGAGCCAATCCGTGTGGTCCAGCGAGATATCGGTGACGACGGAAACCAGCGGATCGACCACATTGGTTGCGTCGAGCCGTCCGCCCATGCCAACTTCGAGCACGGCCACGTCAACCTTTGCTTCAGCGAAATAGAGAAACGCGAGCGCCGTCAGAACCTCAAAAAAACTGGGCATCTGCGGCAGACGGCCGGCTGCAACCAACTCTTGTGCGACATCGTGAACGCGGAAGTAGAGGCGGCCAAAAGCGTCATCGTCAATCTCCGCACCGTCAAGACGAATGCGCTCATTGGGGCGCTCAAGATGCGGCGACGTGTAGAGGCCGGTGCGCAAACCAGAAGCTGTGAGAATAGAAGCGAGCGTAGCCGCCGTCGACCCTTTGCCGTTTGTGCCCGCGATCAAGACTGAGGGAAACCTGCGCTGCGGATCGCCCAGCGCGGATACCAGCGTGCGAACCTCCTCAAGAGAGAACTTCCGCCGCGGATGATCCCCGCTGGTATACAGCTCGGGAACCAAGGCGTTTAACTGATCGATAGCAGCACGATAGGACATGGGAAGCACCAGTATAGAAGGCTCGGTTGCCCCTTTGCCCGTAACCGTCGTGCCGGCGCTCTCCCCGCGCGCTCGCAGCCTCTTCGCGACGTACCGACTCAGCCCCTATGCTCGCAGCAACAATTCCAAAGCCTTGCGGGCGTTCTGCAGACAGCCGCGCGCCTCAACCTCAGAGAGCAAACCCTCGTGAACAGCCTTCTTGCCAACATCGTTCACGCGGTTGGCAAGCGCAGGGAAGTCGCCATCGATCCCCGTGGCCAGCAAGTTGTTGTTTACTTCATGCAGCAGATTCCCGAGCGTGGGTGCGTTCTTGTATCTCGTTCGAACCTGCCGCGCCAGATCGGCCGGAATCCTGCGCTTGATGGCCTCTTCCAACACGGAACGGCTCATGACCGCGCAGGCCGTGAACAGTCCGTAGAAATAACAGCGCGTGGCTTCGTCCAGGTACCGGTCGGCCTCCTCGGAACTTGCGGAAGCAACGACACACTCGCGCAGATGCGTTGCTCTGGAAACAGCCGGCTCAACCAGTTCGAGCAACTCCAATGCAAAGGCCGCGCGCAGCAGCTCGTTCTGCTGGCCATCGAGCGCACGCTGAATCTTCTGCCAAACCGGCAGCAGCTCAGGCTCGCCGGCAGCTTGCAACCTGGTGAGCGAGGTTAGACGTTGCCGCGCGTGCTCCACAAAGCCGTGGCTCATCTCCTCGGCCAGCATTCGCCAACTTCCGATGAACGCAGTCGGATCGCGCTCATACCTCTCCTTCAGCTCAGCGAAAACGACCCCGGGCACAACATCGCGCAGCTCGCTGAAGCGGCCGGTTGCGGCAAACTCAGAGATCGCCTCGCAAAACTCCCTCCCTGGAGCGCCTTCAATCGACATCTCAACCAACACGTTCTCCAGCCGTCCGATATCAATTGCCATTTCTACGACTCCCCGCAGCATCTCCCTGCCAAGTCTAGGTCCACGCCGGGTGATTCCAGCCTCGACACAAGACAATAAACCGGCCCGCCAAGCAATATGGGAAGCAATTCATGCACTCATCGCTTGCGGGAAAGCTCCCGCTAGAACCAGCATTTCTCGCTAATGTCCGCTCTTGATCTGTTCGTCACTCCTTCGCTTGCTGTGGACAGATCGCAACGCCGAACTCCTTTCTCGACCATCCTTTGAACGCGCTATTCACATAAACCGCCTGCCTTCCACACCCCTTTTTCGGCATCCTGTGGGAGTGGTGGGAAAACAGGAGCGCAACCCCACACTCCCAATCCCTTTTTCCAAAACTCCAGATTTGCACTGCCACGATTTAGAAAACAGGACACAGAGTCAAACGCAACTCTTGCAACCACTTCGGCAGATTTCCCACTTTTCCTCTCTGCCTACGGGTACTACTATCTTTTTCTTATATCTCTCTATCCTTTTTCACCCCCGAAGGACACCCTGCACATACCCAACAGCCCAACACCCCGGTTTCATCGCTCCCCCACCGCTCAAAAAGCGCCAAAACCTATTGGTGCCGAGTAATCCAGACAATCATCCTTGTTTTCCACGCGCACGCGAACGACAGGGTGTCTACAATCAAGAGGAACAAAAAGCAGCCATTTCCGACGAGCCACGCATTGTTGTAGAGTGTGGCCAGTACCGGAAAGCGGCTTCTAGGCTGGGGTCTGGGGATGCCAACAAGCGAAACCGAAGTGGAGAAGCCGGCCGTACAGGGGGCAGCGATGGAGATTACCGTAAGCCGCCAGGATCTGGTAAGGGAACTCACGGCAACGCAAAGTGTCGTGGAGAGAAAGACCACTATCCCGATTCTGTCGAACTTTCTCCTCGAGGCGGAAGATGACCGCCTGAACATTACCGCAACCGATCTGGACCAGGCGATTCGGACCAGCGCGCAAGTGAAGGTGAAAAAGCCGGGTGCCTGCACTATTCCAGCGCGCAAACTTTACGATTACATCAAGCTGCTGCCCGATGGAGACATCTCCATCAAGCTGCTTGAGAACCATTGGGTGCAGATCCGCAGCGGACGCTCGAACACGAAAGTGGTCGGCATGGCGCGCGCCAACTATCCCCAGGTTCCCGAGTTTCCCACAGTCGCGGTCACAAGCATTCCTCTGGTAGCGCTCAAGACGCTGATTGCCCGCACCATCTTCGCCATCTCCAACGAGGAATCGCGCTACACACTGAACGGCGCACTGCTGATTATCAAGGCGGAATCGCTGGCCATGGTGGCCACAGACGGCCATCGACTTTCGTTTGTCGAGAAGCCGAATGAGAACCTTGAAGGCATCAGCGGCGAAAAGCGCGTGTTGATTCCGCGCAAGGCGTTGCAGGAGTTGCAGGGACTGCTGAACACAACCGAGGTTGAGAAAGTTGAGTTTGCCGACGACGAGCACACTCTCTTCTTCCGCATCGGCCATCGCACCCTGAGCACCCGCAAGCTCACCGGCCAGTTCCCGAACTTTGAGGCGGTAATGCCGCGCGACAACACGAAATTTGCGGTGGTGCGCTCGAGCGAACTTTCTGCCTCAATTCAGCGGGTGGCGCAGTTTGCCGATGAGCGCTCCGGCGCGATCCGGCTGCGGCTGGAAGGCAACGAGCTGAAGATCAGCGCCAACTCCACCGAGTCCGGCGAGAGCGAAGACACCATTGACACGCCTTATTCCGGCGATCCGATCATGGTCGGATTTAACTCCATCTATATCATTGACTTCCTGAAGGCGTTGGGCAACGAAGGCGAGGTGCGGCTGGAGTTCAAGGACTCGCAATCCGCCGGCCAGATGCGCCCAGAGGATCCGGACGCCGAGTACAAGTACCGTTACGTGTTGATGCCGATGCGTATCTGATAGAAATATAAACTCTTAGCTTCTTCAGGCAACCCGTGAACCGCCGTGGATAAACCAGCAACTCTGGAGCGGCGGGTATGCCCCGTTTTGACCACTCCTCGCAATGTTCTGCATTTGGATATATTCTTTACAAAGCAGTTAATGGGACGAATACTCTCCCTAAACAGGTCCGCTCCGGCATCTGGACTCTCCTAGCTTCTTCCTGATGGCGGCTCGGCCAAAAGAGAACGCCAAGATAATCAACGTTTGCTTGTCCCGGAAGCTGAGGACGAGAGGAAATCATTTTTGGAGGAGAAAACTTTGCGCATACCCAGGATTGGTCTTCTCGCATTACTAGCATTCGCAACCACGATCTTTGCGGGTGCTCAGGGCATCACGACAGGCACAGTGTCGGGCGCGGTAGCCGATCCGTCGGGTGCCGTGATTCCCGGAGCGGTGGTCGAACTCACGAATCAGGCCACCGGAGTCAAGTCCACTCAGTCCACCGCGACCGATGGCACGTTCAAGTTCTCGAACGTTCCGATCGGGGCCTATAAGGGGCTGATTACCGCGGGAGGATTCTCCAACCTGAACGTGGACGATATCCTGGTAACCGCCGGCGCTACGACCAATCTGAACCAGGTGAAGCTCTCCATAGGCGCTGTCTCGTCAGTTGAGGTGAATGCCTCTGCGGCATCGTTGCTGGAGACCGCCGACTCGCAGGTGACCACCAGCTTTGACTCAAAGGCGATGCAGTCGCTGCCACTGAACAACGGTTTTGACACCGTCACCGAGGTGATACCCGGTATCGTGAGCACGGGCTCCGACAACTTCTCGAATGCCAACGGCGACAACTTCTCGGCAAACGGACAGAGCGGCCGTTATAACAACTTTGAGATTGACGGCCAGTCAAACAACGACAACTCCATCGGCGGACCCCAGGCATTCTTCGGCAGCCAGGACGCCATCCAGGAGATCCAGGTAATTACGAACGACTTCAGCGCGCAATACGGGCGCAACGCCGGCGCGGTCGTGAATTACATCACAAAGTCGGGAACAAATTCGTTTCATGGCAGCGGGTTCGATTTTTACCAGAGCGAGTTCCTTAGCTCAATGACCAACTCCGACAAGAACCCGTTGTTCGGCTACTGCCCTCCGGGCGTGAGCGCCAGCACAGGCTGCGCCGCACCCGTGCTGCCGCGGTACGTTGAGAACCGCTTCGGCGCAACGGTCGGCGGTCCCCTTCTCCGCGACAAACTCTTTTTCTTCTTCAGCACTTATTGGGACAGAGTTCGCCAAGGAGCTTCACCCTCCCAGAGTTTTCCCGATCTAACTCCTGACTCAAACGGCCTTGCGACCATCGCGTCAAACTTCGCGGGCGATCCGGGAGCTGCCACAATCGCCGACTTCGGTCCCTACGCCCTGACCGCGGGTAGCCCGCAGGCTATCGGCGTTCCGGCCGCCCTATGCCCCCTGAGCGATACTTACACTGCAGCTGGCACATGCCTCGAATCCGTAACAGATGGCCTGGGCAATAGCGCCCTGGTTGAAGTCGCCGGAGTGCAGCGCACCATCCCCAGCCTCTACAACGACCAGGAAGAACTTGGCCGTCTCGATTGGCAGGCCACCACGAAGGACCGCTTCTTCCTGCGCTACTACTATCAGCCCACAATGTCGACCGGAGTTGCCGGAAACTATACGATAGCCGCGGGCGACTATGTGGATCTCCCTGCGTCAGTGCATTCGGTTGGCGCCGATTGGACGCACACCTTCTCCAGCCGCTTCGTGGATCAGTTGCGCTACAGCTTCCAGCAATCGAAGGTCTACTTCCAGGGCGGAGCCTACCCCAACTGCACTGCGACCGACTTAGGCGCTTGCCCCGCTCAGATGCATTTCTCGGGGACGACCAACGACTCGGCATTCGGCGGAGACTACCTGTTTCCGCAGGGCCGGACGGTGAAGGTGTCGCAGGTGCAGGACAACGCCACCTTTACGCATGGCAACCACACCCTACTGTTTGGCGGAGAGTTCGACTACCAGAATTCACCGAATGTGGGACTTTTCTTTTATAACGGCTATTCGACCTACGGTTCGCTCAGCAACCTGCTGGGAGCAGGCGATCCCTCGGTGTACGGCGCGCCTGGATATGCGAACCTCGCGGATGGAAATCCTGTGATTCCGTTCACTGAACCCGATGTTGCCCTTTACGCCCAGGATGACTGGAAGATACTGCCAACGCTCACGCTGCATGTAGGCGTGCGGTGGGAGTTCTTCGATCAGGCGATCAACAAACTGCACGACGAAACGGTTGCCCGCGAAAGCAGTCCAGCCACGGCATTTTGGAGCACCGCGTTGCCGCTTTCAACTCGCACCACGCCGCTGGTCAACCAGGTGTATACAAACTTTGAACCGCGCATCGGCCTGGCCTACAATCCGGATTTCGACAAGAAACTCGTTATCCGCGCAGGCTATGCCATTAACGCCAATCCAGCTTTTTACAACATGGCCAACCTTGTTGCCGGCGGAGCGCCAGTTACCAACTCGGGAGCATTTCTCTGCGGTTCCGATGCATGCCTGCCTTCGAATGGATCGATTCTGGGCTCAGACTACCGGGCTCATAATCTTCCTTCTCTTCCCACCGGAGGCGATCCGGGCCAGGATGTCGTAACCACTGTCCCGAAGGGTTTCCGCACACCCTATGTGCAGACCTACACCCTCGGCGTGGATCACCAGTTGGGCAGCAACGCAGTGCTTGAAGTCCGCTATGTAGGCTCAAAGACGACCGACGACTTCCAGTCTATTGACTCCAACCCCTTCCTGCTTCCGGTGGCCGAAGCTTTTCCAAACGTGATCTCGACCGCGTCGCTCTGCTCTGACCCAGCGGCCGACGGATATGGACGCCCCGATTGCAATTACTCCAACGTCTCCACGTTCATCAACGGCGGCTGGGCCAGCTACAACGCGCTGGAGTTGAACCTGACGACGCGCAATTATCACGGTCTGAGTTCGATCTGGTCTTATACGCGCAGTAAGAATCTGAACAATGTGACCGACGCATTCCGGAGCACGGGCGGCGGCGGAAGCACCATCGCTTACCCGCAGAATCCTCTTGCGCCTTCGGCTGCCGAACGCGGATTGAGCGGCAACGACTTTCCGAACATCGTAGGCATCGGATTCGACTATGACCTGCCTAAGTTCATCAAGGGCGAGAGCTTGTTGGGCCGGGCGGTGAACGGATTTGAACTGAGCGGAATCTATCGCTATCGCAGCGGCCAGGACTACACTCCGTATCAACCCATCGATCTGGATCCGAACACGGGCGATGAGAGCTTCTGCGACGGAGCATTCAACGCTTACGTGATTGGTGTCGACACCTGCCGGCCGGTGCTCTCAAGCAAGAGCGCGCCGATCGACACGGTGGCCTACCTGAATCCCTACGTTGCCGATCCTGTGTCGGGTGCGCCGACTCCTGGCACGCCGCATTACATTGTCTACAACAGCGACGGTTACGACCAGAGCGGCAACTACCTGCCCGGCACTGCAACCGATCCCACCAAGGCGCACTGGATCATCAACAACCAGGCGTATGCGCAGCAGGTCAATAATCCATATCCCGGCTCCAGCAGAAGCCTGCTTCGCGGACAGGCCTACAGCGACCTCGACCTGACGGTGACCAAGACCTTTGCGATCACCGAGCGTGTCTCCACTCAGCTCTCTCTGGCCGCGTATAACGCTCTCAACCAGATGTACCTGGGCGCGGGCAACCCCTCTATTGCGTCGAGCAACTTTACCAGCAACGCAGAGAATTCGTCTGGCAGCGTCTCCGGTGACTCGTCTGGAAACAGATTTGTCATCCTGGGTGGAAAGATCATCTTCTAACTGCTGAAAATGAATCCGGCCTCGGCATGAAAAAAGCCGAGGCCCAAAAATCAAGAAGCTCCGGGCAATTGCCCGGAGCTTCTTGTTTTTGGCGCGAGGACCGCGCCGATCGCGGCTTACGCCTTCATGAAATCGAGGGCGCGCACAAGATAGCTCTTCAGATTGCGGCGATGCACAACGGCGTCGAGAAAACCCTTCTCCAGCAGGAACTCCGAACGCTGAAAACCGTCGGGCAGCTTTTGCCGGATGGTCTGCTCGATGACGCGCGGGCCGGCAAAGCCAATCAGCGCGCCCGGTTCGGCAATGTTCAGGTCGCCGAGCATGGCAAAGCTGGCAGTGACGCCGCCGGTGGTTGGGTCGGTGAGCACACAGATGTAGGGAACATGGGCGTCAGACAACTGCGCCAGCGCCGTGGCAATCTTGGCCATCTGCATCAGGCTGACAACGCCCTCCATCATGCGAGCGCCGCCAGACGCGGCGACGACGATGAGCGGTTTGCGGGCGAGCCTGGCGCGATCGACCGCGCGCGCAATTGTTTCGCCTACGACTGCGCCCATCGATCCGCCAATGAAGCCGTATTCCATGGCGCTGACCACAACAGAGTGCGGACCCATTGTGCCTACGGCATTCAGAATTGCGTCGTCGAGTCCGGTGGCCTGCTGAGCCTGGCGCAGCCGCTGCTTGTAGGGCCTTACATCGGTAAAGTTCAGCGGATCGGTCGAGCGCAGCCCGCCGTCCACCAGCTCATAGCCGGGCTCCAGCAGCAGGGCG
>CAYZVG010000033.1:0-10917 GCA_964481595.1 uncultured Occallatibacter sp.
TGTTCCGGCAGTCAGCGTAAAGGTGGACGTGGATGTCGTGCCTCCGCCGCCCGTCCAGCCATTGACCACGTTGGCGACATTGAGCGAACCCAGTCCGGTGGCCAGGTCGTAGCCGGTGCTTGCACTGTTGCCGGGCAGGATGCCGAGGTAGTCTCCGGTGTGGGCGATCGTGCAATTGGGCGAAGGCGTAGTGACATAGGCGTCGTAATCGCAGGCCATGGCGTTGGTGCCGGTGTCGACGTCGTTAAAGTAGCAATTGCCGCCGGTGGTGACGCTTTCCGCGCTGCAGCCGCTGTAGCTCTGCTTGGTGGCCAGGGAGTATAACTCCGAGTTCGGATTGCCCTGTGCCGAGCCAGCCTTCTGATTGATGAGCGCCATGACGCCTGCCATGGCCGGCGTGCCGACAGACGTTCCACCAACCTCCTGGGCAGTGGGCTCGGTCGTGCCTGAATAGGTGCATGTGGCATTGGATGACGCCGCGGAGACGCAGACCAGGTAGGCGCTGCTTGAGAGGAATCCGTCGGAGGCAAAGAAGCTTACGTCGGGCTGGTCGCGCACGCCGTCGCTGGGAATGCCGGAGACGCCAGTCTGCCAGGAGGGCTTGGGCCATCCATTGTTCACCAGTGTCAACGAGGTCTGGCTGGCGCCGGTGTCGGGGTTCGTACTGGTTCCGGTCGAGGTGGCGCCTGAGGTGCAGACTCCGAAGGTGGTTCCGGTTGGGTTGGTGGAGTTGGCTACGCAGGAGCTTGCGCCGCCTCCGCCGCCCACCGTATCCACCAAATAGAGGAGCGAACCATAGCCAGCCTGCTGCAGTTGGCTGGAATAGTATAAGAGTGCATTGCAGCCTGTTTCGGCGTCGGTCACCTTGTAGGAAGCGTTGTTGGAGCCGACGTAGGTATCTCCGCTGAAGAAACTCTCCAGATAAGACAATACCAGCGGACTGGTGCATGTGTCGTTCCACGGCACCTCGGGCACGTAACCTTTGGCGTTGGACTGCGTGGTAGTGCTGTTCGATGTATTCCAGTAGGTCGCGGCCTCGGTTGCGCAGGCGTCGGTTGATGTGAGCGGGCACCAGTTAAAGTCCGTTCCGCCAACCGAGGTATTGAACGGAGTGCTCGACAGCCCGTTGACTGAGAGCCCGTATTCGGCGGGGTAGGGAACGCCGTTTGTGTCTCCTCCTTGGTCGCAGGCAGCCGAGCCCCCATCGCCCGAGGCTACAAAGACGGCAATGCCTTCGGCGGCAGCCGTTTGCCACAGGTTGTAATACTCAACGTTCCCGCCCGTTCCCTCGCCGAGTTCGCACTCGCCGTAGCTCACGCTCATAATGTGCGCGGTGACGTTGTTGACGATATAGCTTTCCGAATCGTAGAGATTGTCGTCGGTGGCAGAAGCCGGATAGGAAGCAACCAGAACGATTTGCGCATTTTTGGCAACCGCTCCGCTCCACTCCACGTCGAGGGTGTTCTCCTCAAGATCGCTGAGGCTGCACAATGCCGACGAACTGGTAGATGTGCAAACCGTAAGTGGCTGGCTGTTGCCCGAGATCTGGATCGGCGTGTTGTAGGAGTTGCTGGTGGGCAGGTCGAAGAAGGTGCGGAAGGTGGCCACGTCGTTGTTGCCGTTTGCGCCGGCGGCGACCGAGGTCGATTCGCCAATATCGATTGCGCTGGTGCCGGCGATGGCGATGGTCTGCCCGGTGCCGTCGATTCCATTGTTCCATAGAGGCGAAACGTTATAGATGGTCGCAAAATCCCACGGTCCGACATCTTCCACGAGATAGGGATTGGTTCCGCCCACGCTGATGCCGTACTGCGGTCTTGCGGCGATGCTGGATTTTGTTTGAGTGTTTGCGTTCAAGGAGGTCGGTTCGGATGGCCGGAACGCTGTCAACGGTGTGGTCGCGGTCTGCCTTACCCACTTGCCTGTGTGCTGGTCGAGGGTGACCTGCTGGCCCGTGTGATGCGCCGGCCGCGGGAAGAAATTGTGCAGTGCCTTGACGCCGACGACCACGGACGAGAGAGCGGCGGGAATCTGCGGATCGCTCATGTTGGCGATGTGGGACACGCCGTTCACTTCAAGGTTATGTATCTCGGTGTGGAATGCGTTGGTGACGAGCTTCGCGGTTCCATTGAAGCGGATGGACATGTGGTCCCTGGTCACCTGCGTCACCGTAAATCCATGGCCGGTGAGCCAGCTTGTAATCGCAGTAATGTCGGAAGTGGAGGGGCCGAACCGCTCGCCCACCTGGTCTGGCGTTAGCCACTGGTGATAGTTCGGTGAGCTGGGGTCGTTTTGGCTGGCCACAAATTCATCGAAGGCGGCCTGCTGCTCAGGGCTGCGGCTCAGCACCAGGATCAGGTCGGTCATGGGCAGGTTGGGGCTGACCGCGCCGCGATCGTTCTTGGCGTTCGCCGCAGGATGCGTGTTGCCCGCCAGCGTGACCAGATGGCTTTCATCAATGGGGCTGACAATGCGATTGGCGTTTGCGATGGAGGCTGTGGCAGTTTGTGCCGGCAACAGGGAAGCGCCGAGCACAGCACTGGCCAGAACACATAGGGGGAAAGTGCGCAGATTGGCCATATTCGAATTCCGAGACCCTTTCTCTAAAGAAAACCCTGGTGGAGCAGAAAAGTTGCGGTCAAAAAACTGAAACCGTGAATTAGAGGTTCAACGGTTGCGCATTAGACTGACCAATTCAAAAGCCGTCATCCTGTTCCGCAAAAAAATGACGCGCAGTTGAGAGAACTACCTGTGCAGATCGCGAAGGACAGGTTGAGAAGGCCGCTTCAGTACTGGATAATTCCAGGCATTCCGCGCCATTGAACCGTGTAATCAGATTACGATCTCCGCGAGGAGAGGCCGGCTGAAAAGCCAGACGGCTATCTGATATAGACGGCAAGAACGTGGGCGGGATGACACCGGATTTTAAGCGGGGAGTTCCGCCTATTGGTAAACGCTGGCCGACCCAGCCAAATGCCCCCCATTGAGCAATAGGCAGTTCCGGCCTCTTCCCCTTACACTGGTTTGGATGAATAAGGCGGCGCTCTCTTCCCCTGCACTGACTTTTCTTGAGGACCGTTGGGACAGCAAGATTGCTGAAACCCTTGACGAGCCTGAACTGCTGCGCTATCGCTCGAACCTGCTCGGTTCGGATTTGCGCATCACTAACTTTGCCGGCGGCAACACCAGCTCGAAGATTGCTGAAGTGGACCCGCTTACCGGCAAGCCCGTTGAGGTGCTCTGGGTAAAAGGCTCGGGCGGCGACCTGGGCAGCATCAAGCGCGGTGGCTTTGCGACGCTTTACCAGAAGCGGCTGCTGGCGCTGGAGCACGTCTACACAGACGTGGAACAGGAAGATGCGATGGCGGAGATGTATCCGCTGTGCGCGTTTCGCGCTAACCCCGTAGCCGCGTCCATCGATACGCCGTTGCACGGTTTTCTCCCCTTTCCGCATGTCGATCACCTGCATCCCGACTGGGGCATTGCGCTGGCCGCTTCAGCCAACGGCGAAACCAAGATGGAGGAGTTCAACAGCGAGTTTGGGCACAAGCTGGTATGGGTGCCCTGGCAGCGGCCCGGCTTTGAGCTGGCGATGATGATGAAGAAGGCGGTCGTCAAGAATCCCGGCTGCGACGGAATTGTGCTGGGCGGCCATGGGCTCTTCACATGGGGCGAGACCCAGCGCGGATGCTATCTGAATACCATCACCATCATCGACCAGATCGGGCAGTTTATTGCGCGCCACGGAGCCGCGAGAGGTAGCCAGCGCTTTGGTGGCGAGGTAGTTGCCGCACGTGGGGACCGCCGAGACCTGGCGGTTGCGATCATGCCCTTTCTGCGTGGGCACCTTAGTTCCCAGCGGCGCTGGATTGCGAACTTTTCCGATGCCCCCGATGTGCTTGAGTTTGTGAACTCGGCCCACGCCCGGGAGATGGCGTACCTGGGCACCAGTTGTCCCGACCACTTTATCCGCACCAAGATCAGGCCCATGTTTGTGGCCTGGGAAGCGGGTGCGGGCCTCGCCGAGCTAAAGAGTCAGATCGTCATGTCGCTGGCGCGGTATCGCCAGGAGTACCGCCTGTACTACCGGACATTTGCCACGCCTGAATCGCCGGCCATTCGCGACGCCAGTCCGGCCGTGGTGCTAGTTCAGGGCCTGGGCATGTTCAGCTTTGGAAAGAACAAAACCGAAGCGCGCATTACGGGGGAGTTCTATACCAACGCGATCCACGTGATGGAGGGCGCAACTCTGCTGGCGGAGGACGATGTGAGCGGACCCGTTCCGCAGTGCCCGCCCGGCATGGAGGCTGGCAGCTTCAAGCAGTTTGGCAACTACGTTGCACTGCCGGCTGCGGAAGCATTTCGCATCGAGTACTGGTCGCTGGAAGAAGCCAAGATTCGCCGCCAGCCCGCCGAAAAGGAGTTCAGCCGCCGGGTTGCGTTCGTGGTGGGCGGAGCCAGCGGCATCGGGCGCGAAACGGCGCACCTGCTTGCGTCCCGCGGAGCCCATGTGGTGGTGGCCGATCTGGACGCGGCCGGTGCTGCGCAGGTGGCTGGCGGGCTAAAGTCGGTTGCTCCGGCGGAGTCGGTGATGGCGGCGGAAGTCGATATCCGCAGCCGTGCGTCGATTGCCGGCGCGCTCAAGGCCGCGGTTGCCGCCTTCGGCGGCGTGGATATTCTCGTCAACGCCGCGGGTTTGTTTCCGGCCTCGCCTGAACCTGTGATTCCAGATCGCATGTGGTCCTCAACGCTCGATGTGAACGTGACTGGCAACTACCTTCTGGCCGACGAAACAGCGAAGATCTTCGCGGAACAGGGGCTGCATGGGACGATTGTGCTTACCAGTTCGGCTAATGCGGTGGTTGCCAAGAAGGGAAGTGAAGTGTACGACGTGAGCAAGGCTGCGCTTTCACACTTGATTCGCGAGCTGGCCGTTTCGCTCGCGCCCGATGTGCGCGTGAATGGCATCAGTCCGGCCACGGTGGTTAAGGGGTCGGCGATGTTATCGCGCGACCGCGTGATCGCTTCGCTCAAGAAATACAGCATTCCGTTTCAGGAGTCGTTCAGCGACGAGGAATTGCGCGGCAGACTGGCATCGTTCTACGCGGAGCGCACGCTGACGCATAAGACCATCGATACGGTGGACTGCGCTGAGGCGATCGTGTTTCTCGCCAGCCCGCGTTCGCGCTGCACAACCGGCCATCTGATTCCCGTCGACGGAGGATTGGCGGACGCATTCTTGCGATAAACGAACAGCGAATGGCGGGTCGAGGCGCAGGCGACAGAGATATACTCGACTGCGATGCAAGAACCAGCTCGAGTTGCCATCGATTTAGGCGCAGAAAGCTGCCGCGTTTCGCTGCTGCGCTGGCAGAGCGGCAAGCCGCAGATCGAAGTTGTACACCGAATACCGAACGGTCCGGTCCATCGCGGAAGCGCGCTCCACTGGCCTCTCGAAGCCATTCTTGCTGGACTTGAAGAAGGGCTGCGCAAGGCCGCACAGGCCGCTACAGAGGGCATTGCTTCTATCGGCGTGGATAGCTGGGGTGTGGACTACGTGCGCCTCGGCCCGGACGGGCGCGCGCTGGCCCAGCCCTTCTGTTATCGCGACGAGCGGACGGCGGCCAGCAAAGCGGCGGCAGATAAAATCATTTCGCCATTCGAACTGTATGGGCGCACAGGCGTTTTTCCCATGCGCATCAATACCGTGTATCAACTGCTTGCCGATCGCGCGGCTGGCGGCGAACCGCAAACGCCGTGGATCATGTTGCCGGAGTTTGTGCTCTACTGGCTGGGCGCGCGGCGCGTGTCGGAGTATACGCACGCCACGCACACCGGACTGGTGGATCTGAAAACCGGCGCGTGGTCTGCCGAAGTCTTCAGCGCGCTTGAGCTTTCAATTGAAGCCGCGCCGATGATAGTTCGTGCGGGCACAGTTGTGGGCCGCGTCACCGGTCCTCTTGCGGCGCTCGATGCTTTCAGGCAGACCGAGCTGATTGTGCCTGCCTGCCACGATACAGCGTCGGCCATTGCGGGCATTCCTACTGGCCTGAGCTCGATGGCCTACATCAGCTCTGGCACGTGGTCCTTGGTTGGCACGCTCACGCCGGTTCCTGTTACCACGCGCGTGGCGTTCGAGTCCGGCTATACAAACCTGGGCGCGGCCACCGGCGACCTGATGTTTCATTCGCTCATCAACAGCATGTGGGTGTTGAAGCAGTGCATGGAATCGTGGGCTGCCGCGGGACGTGCGTGGAAGATTGAAGACCTTGTGCGGGCGGCAGGCGAGTGCAGCGCGCCTGCAGGGCAGCTCGACATGGATGCCGAGGCGCTGATGCTCGATACCGAGATGCCGCGGCGCATCAACGGCGAGCTTGCGCGGCTGGGATACGAGCCTATCGCCGACGTACCTGGAAACGAGCAGGTATTTGCACGAATTATCTTTGAGAGCCTGGCGGCGCGTTACGCCTCAGCGCTTGCCAGCCTGGAGACAATGCTTGGGCGCAGGCTCACGGGAATCCACATGCTGGGCGGGGCCAATCGCAACAAGCTGCTGGTTCAACTCACCGAACAGCGCACCGGGTTGCCCCTCGAGATTGGTGAAACCGAGAGCGCAACGATTGGCAATCTGGCAGTGCAGTTGGCAGCAAGCGAGAGCGGCGGCAAGCCGATTCGCCCTGAAGCCGTGCGCGAGTGGGCGCGGTGTTTGTGCCGGCGATAGAGCTGCGGTTTCATCAGGAGTAGACGGCGACGCCGGCCAATGCTCGATCAATGCGGTCGAGCGCATCTTGCGGCAGCTTGGTGCCGATGGCGCGGATATTGTCGGCGATTTGCTCTGGACGCGAGGCTCCGATGATAGCAGAGGAAACTTCAGGCCGGCGCAGAACCCAGGCCAGAGCCAACTGCACCATGGTCAGGCCGAGATCCGCGGTGATGGGCTTGAGCTGCTCAACTGCTTCGAGTAAATAATCGGAGCGAAAGTGGCGGCCTGCCGACTCCATGAATATGTTCATTTGCTCGCTGGCCGCGCGGGTTCCCGGCGGAGGCGGCTGCCCAGGCGCGTACTTGCCTGTGAGCACGCCGTGCGCCAGCGGCGAAAAAGCAAGATTGCCGATTGCGTGTCGCGCACAGGCCGCGAAAACTTGCGCCTCAGGCTTGCGCCACAGCATGGAATACTGCGGCTGGCTTGCACAGAAGCCGGTCAGGTTTTGCTCGCGGCAAATTGCGGCGGCGGCATCGATTTGCTCCGCTGTCCACTCGCTGAATCCGATGGCGCGCACTTTGCCTGCCTCTACTGCGCGATCGAGGGCGGCGAGTGTCTCTTCCAGAGGAGTTTCTTTATCGTAGCGGTGGCACTGATAAAGATCGATGCAGTCCATGTTGAGCCGCTGGAGCGAGCGGTCGAGTTGTTTTGCGATTTGCGCGGCGGACAAGCCGTGATCGGGTTCGTCGCCGACAGGGAAGTAGAGCTTGGTGGCGATGAGATAGCGGTCGCGCGGATAGCTGCCGAGAGCTTCGCCGAGGACGCGCTCGGCTTCTCCCGCGCCGTATTGGTTGGCGGTGTCGAACAGCGTAATGCCGTGGTCGAGAGCCGTATGAATACAGCGGATGGCCTGCTCGCGGCCGATACCGCCGGCAACCGTGAGCCACGTTCCAAAGCTAAGCTCGGAGACGGTCAAACCGCTGTTGCCAAGGCTGCGAAATTGCATCGGATCCCTCCAGGGCTGAGGATTTGCGGTGCGCGCGTTTACTACACCGCGTTTATCCCAGCGACTGCACTGAGCCTTTGCCGACGATGTCTTCAACGCGTGCGACCCAGGTGCGGTCGGCGGCCACGGTCATTCCCACTGGTTCCAGAATCACCGAGTACTCGCCTTTCTTGTCCAGATGAAGCATCACCTTGCCAGGACCCGGAGCCGCATCTGCTGCGCGCTTCAACTCCGCGAGTACCTCTTCGGTTGCACGGTCCAGACTAATGCGGATACGAATGCCGGCGGGTAGTTTCACTTGGACATCGTCGAGCGCCTGGACCATGTTGATCGAGATTTTTGGCGCTGCATCTTCGTCGCCCATCAGAATGCCGCGAACAAGCACTGGCGCTTCAATCTTGAGCTGCTCCTGCAGGCGCTCATAGTCGCGCGAAAAGCAGATGATATCGATTTTGCCTGTTGCATCCTCAAGCGCGGCCTGGGCATAGAGTTTTTGATCGCGTTTGCTCTTCTGCACGCGCACGCCGCCAAGCGAACCCGCGACCATGATCTCGTCGGCAGGGTCGGCAGGCTTGCCCCAGACGCGCTCGGGCGGCTTGCGTTCGAGCGCTTCGGAAACGGAGATGACGCCTGTAAGGTTGCGCAGTTTTTCTGCATATTTATCCAACGGATGGCCGGAGACAAAGAAGCCCAGCACTTCCTTTTCGTTGGCCAGGCGGACGCCTTCTTCCCAGTCCGGAACCTGGGGCAGGTCGTCGTCGGCGCGGCCATGCGTGGGAGCTTCATTGAACAATCCGAAGAGGCCGGTCTGCCCTTGCGCCGCGTCTTTCTGCGCTCTCTGCGCGCGTTCAATCGCCTTGTCCACCGCGGCCATCAATGGTCCGCGCTTGCCCATGGAGTCAAGCGCGCCCGCTTTGATCAACGACTCAATCACGCGCTTGTTCATCACGCGCAGGTCAACCTTTTCGCAGAACTCCCAAAGGCTCTTGAAGCGCCCGCATGCTTCCTGGCGAGCATTCAGAATGGATTCGATGGCGTTGCCGCCTACGTTCTTTACTGCCGCGAGACCGAAGCGGATGGCCTGCCCTTCGCCGGAGATGTGCGGGGTGAACTGCGCTCTTGAAATCTGTACGTCGGGCGGTAAAACGCTGATGCCCAACTCGCGGCACTCGCCAATGTATTTCACCACGCTGTCGGGTTTTGAGGTTTCAGAGGTGAGCAGCGCTGCCATGAACTCGACGGGGAAATGGGTTTTGAGATAAGCCGTCTGATAGGCCAGCAGCGCATAGGCCGCCGAGTGCGACTTGTTGAATCCGTAGCCGGCGAACTTGTCCATCTGGTCGAACAATTCTCCGGCAATATCTTTTGGATGGCCCAGCGCCGCTGCGCCGCTCATAAAGCGGTCGCGCTGCTTGGCCATCTCTTCGGGCTTCTTTTTGCCCATGGCGCGGCGCAGCAGATCGGCTTCGCCCAGCGAGTAGCTGGCGACGATGTTCGAGATCTGCATCACCTGTTCCTGATAGACGATGACGCCCAGCGTCTCTTTCAGGATGCCTTCGATTTCGGGAAGCATGTACTCCACCTTGCGGCGGCCGAGCTTGCGCTCGATAAAGTCGTCGATCATGCCGCCCTGGATGGGGCCGGGACGATAGAGCGCATTTAATGCGGTCAGGTCTTCAACCGTGTCGGGCTTGTAGCGGCGCAGCACGTCTCTCATGCCGCCGGACTCGAACTGGAAGACGCCGGAGGTGAGCGCCCCGTGGAACACTTTGCGGAAGGTCTCTTCGTCAGCCGGTGGAATGGCTTCAATATCGATCTTTTCGCCGCGGCTCTGCTCGATCAGCTTCAGGCAGTCGTCGATGACCGTGAGCGTGGTCAGGCCGAGGAAGTCCATCTTCAGAAGGCCCATCTTCTCCACGGCCTTCATGTCATAAGCGGTTACGATTTCGTCGTTCTTCGTTTTGACGATGGGGACCAGATCGATGAGCGGGCGCGGCGCAATCACCACTGCCGAGGCGTGAACGCCGGAGCCGCGCACCAGGCCTTCCAGTTTCTTTGCAGTGTCAATCAGTTCGCGAACTGTCTGATCGGTGTCATAAGCCTTGCGCAGGTCGGGGACTTCTTCAAGGGCCTCGTCGATGGTGATGCCGACTGTTGCAGGAATGAGTTTGGCGATGCGGTCGACGTCGCCATAAGGCATGTCGAGGGCGCGGCCGCAGTCCTTGATGGAGCCCTTGGCGGCCATGGTGTTGAAGGTGATGATCTGCGCCACCTGCTCGCGGCCGTACTTTCGCGTGACGTATTCAATCACTTCTCCGCGGCGATTCATGCAGAAGTCAACGTCGATATCAGGCATGGACACGCGCTCGGGATTGAGAAACCGCTCGAACAGCAGCGCGTTCTGCAGCGGATCGACGTTGGTGATCTCCATCGAGTAAGCCACCAGCGATCCCGCGCCGGAACCGCGGCCGGGGCCTACGGGAATGCCGTGATCGCGCGCGTATTTGATGAAGTCCCAGACGATAAGAAAGTAGCCCGAGTACTTCATCTGCTTGATGATGCCGATCTCGAAATCGAGACGGGCCTGGTATTTCTCGGCTGTGTTGCGCAAAACGCCGCGCAATTCGAGCTGGCGGATTCCTGTTTCAAGCCGCTTCTTCAATCCTTCGCGGCACACCTCTTCGAAGTAGCTGTCGATGGTGTGGCCTTCAGGGACGGCGAACTCGGGAAAGGGATTATCGGGTTTTGATAGCTTCAGGTTGCAGCGCTCGGCAATCTCCATGGTGCGGGCGATGACTGCCGGCGAGTCGGGAAACAACTGCGCCATCTCGTCGCCGCTTTTTACAAAGAACTGATCGCTGTCGAAGCGGAAGCGGTCGGCGTCGTGCACTTTGGAGCCGGTCTGCACGCAGAGCATTACATCGTGCGCGTGCGAATCCTCGCCGCACAGGTAGTGCGAGTCATTGGTCAAGACCATGGGAATGTCAAGCTCGCGCTCCAGACGAAAGAGGGATTCGTGAATCTTCTTTTCGAGATCGAGGCCCTGGTCCTGAATTTCAAGATAAAAGTTGCCGCGGCCGAAGATGTCCTGGTACTGCGCGGCGGTCGAGCGCGCCTTCTCGTACTCGCCCGCCACCAGGTGCTCGCACAGCTCACCGCTCAGGCAGCCGGAAAAACCGATGAGCCCCTTCGAGTGCTCGGCCAGAAA
>CAYZVG010000033.1:10927-14491 GCA_964481595.1 uncultured Occallatibacter sp.
ATTGCTCACATTGGATCTTGGGAATGGGACATTGCGAGCGATACCTTGCGCTGGGCCGATGAGACCTTTCGAGTGCTCTGCTAGAAACTTCTTGCTCACACGTGGCTTGCGATAGAAGCCGTAGACCGAAGCTTCGGAGGTGATGCGGATGAGGTTTCGATAGCCTTCTTCGTCCTGCGCCAGCACCAGCAGGTGATTGTTCTCATCGCCATCGCCCGGCGCGCGGTGGTCCTCGTTCTTGCAGATGTAAAGCTCGCAGCCCAGGATGGGCTTGATGCCCTTTGCCTTGGCAGCGTCAAAGAAATGCACCGCACCATAGATGTTGCCGTGATCGGTCATGGCGACGGACTTTTGGCCGACCGCCGCCACGCGGTCAACGAGTTTCTTCACGTCGCAGGCGCCGTCGAGCAGGGAGTACTCGGTATGCAGATGGAGGTGTGTGAATTCGGCCATGGCTGAGACTGATTTTACCGGGGAGACTCGTCCCGGATTCGCCTAATTGCCGGTTGAAATCGCGGTCGAGTGAGGAAAAACAGCTCGTCCCTTGGTTCTTCCGATTCAGATCGAAGTGCGGGGACTCATGATGCGGCTTCAGATAACTCGGGGTGGATGTCTTGACGTATGTTGTCGAATATGACTACACTCACTGTGTAACCTCGAAAGCAAGCCGGTGACTCCTCAGACGAGACCGATTTCATGGATCAGAGCCTCACGCAAGGACTTAAGGCGTCTCCGATGAAAGACGAAAAGATCGAAATTGTCCGTGGCAGCGGCAATGTCTTTCGTGACATGGGACATGCCAGCCCCGACGTCGCTCAGTTGAAGGCCATTCTTGCAGCAGAAATCGTGAAGAAGCTAGACCGCGAGAAACTGACTGTTCGCGCGGCGCACGCGCTTTCCGGTATTGCGGCGGCGGATTTCTCGCGCATCCGCAACGCCGATCTGAGCAGGTTCACGGTGGATCGCCTGGTTTCAATCCTTAATCGCCTGGGTTCGCGAGTAGAGGTAAAGGTGAGCGTTCGAGCGGCCAAATGGCGCGCCAAAGCGGCTGCCTGACGAGGCGGAGCGGATGCTGCCGGACCCAGGTTTCGAGGCTCGCAGCATGGCTGCGCTGGCTTATCCGGGAGTTGCAGGTTTTTTGCTGGTTTCGCGCCTGCCAATCCTGCGCATCTCCGCTGTCGCTTGAGCCTGCTGGTTGGTATACTTATCCTTGTGACCACATCTCTGCTTGAATCCATCCCCAACGGTAATGCCGCCGGGACTTCCCCCAGCCAGAAGAGGGTGTTGTTGCTGAAGCCGCGAGGCTTTTGCGCCGGAGTGGTGCGCGCGATCGACATCGTGAAGATCGCACTCGATACCTTTGGCGCCCCCATTTACGTGCGCCGCGAAATCGTCCACAACCGCTATGTAGTGAATGAGTTGGCCGAAAAGGGGGCCATCTTTGTCCACGAGATAGACGACGTGCCCGAGGGCCAGCGCGTTATTTACAGCGCCCACGGCGTTTCGCCGGCGGTACGCGAACTGAGCAAGAGCCGCAACCTGAAGGTGATTGACGCAACCTGCCCGCTGGTGACCAAGGTCCACATTGAGGCGGTCAAGTTCGCCAAGCAGGGCTATTCACTGGTGCTCATCGGCCATCGCGACCACGACGAGATCGAGGGCACGCTGGGCGAGGCGCCCGAGGCGACGCAGGTGGTGTCGAATGTGGCCGAGGTGGCCGCGCTCAAGGTGCCCGATCCAGATCGCGTGGCGTATCTAACCCAGACCACGCTTTCGCTCGACGAGGCGCGCGACATTATTCATGCGCTCAAAGAGAAGTTTCCGAATATCGTCGGGCCGCACTCGCAGGATATTTGCTACGCGACAGAGAACCGGCAGGTAGCCGTGCGCAACGTGGCCCACGGCGCCGGACTGGTGCTGGTGGTGGGCTCGACGAACAGCTCCAACTCAAATCGTCTGGTTGAGGTTTCGAGGAATCTGGGGACCATCGGTTATCTGATTGATAACTCGCAGGCCATTAACCCCGAGTGGCTCAAAGACGTCAAAACCGTAGCAGTCACTGCAGGCGCTTCGGCTCCCGAGGTGCTCGTAGAGGACGTGGTGAATTATTTGCGTCAAAACGGGTTTACGAGCGTCGAAGAAGTAGAAGTAATGCCCGAGAATGTGCGTTTTGGTTTGCCTCCTGAGATTGTTCAGGCCATTGGCAGCGCCAACGGAGAGAGCCTTCCTCTTTGAGCGTAAGGATCTCCGCTGAAATTGAAGATAAACGTGTGGGGCCGCGGACAAGCAGCTTTCGGCTCCCACTTACTTTATTGGGATTTGTTCAAGGATCTGAGGCCTTTCTAACCGCATGAGTCCTACGCAGGCGAAGACGCAAACCGCGGCGCCCAGATTTGGCCGGCTCGATGCAGCAATGGCAGATGTCGAAGCGGCCATCGCAAAAGCGCGAGACTATATCTTCTCCAGGCAGCTACCTGAGGGTTACTGGTGTGGAGAGCTCGAAGCGGATTCGATGCTCGAGGCCGACTACATCTATCTGCATACGGTGCTGGAGAGCGGCGATCCGGGACGGCTGAAGCGCGCCTTTACCGAGATGATGCGCTACCAGAACGAAGATGGCAGTTGGAGCATCTATCCGGGCGGGCCGGGCAACATCTCTCTCACGGTAAAGTGCTACTCGGCGGCCAAGATCATGGGCCTGACTGCCAATGAGCCGCGTTTAGTTAATGCGCGCGAGTGGATTATGGCGCATGGCGGCGTGGTGGAGTGCAACACCTTCACCAAAATGTATCTTTGCTCCATTGGCGAGTACGATTACGACGCAGTGCCGGCAGTGCCGCCGGAGATTGTTCTTTTTCCCAAGTGGTTTTACTTTAATATCTACGAGATTTCCGCGTGGTCGCGGTCCATTCTGGTTCCGCTGGCAATCATCTACGCCAAAAAGCCGTACAAAAAACTGCGGCCGGAGCAGGGGATTGACGAGCTGTTCGCTGGGGGCCGCACCAACGCCACTCTGCGGCTGCACCTCGACCGCAAAAAGCTGATCTCGTGGCGGAATTTCTTCATCATTCTTGACCGGCTCATGCACTGGGCTGAGGCTGTTCATCTGCGTCCCGTGCGCACGCTGGCGCTGCGCAGGGCAGAGAAGTGGATGCTCGAACGTCTCGAGCTGAGCGATGGTCTTGGCGCCATTTATCCGGCAATGCTGAATGCGATTATCGCGCTGCGTTGTCTGGGATACTCCGAAGACGATCCCCAGGTGATTCGCGCACGCGATGAGTTTGAGAAGCTGGGCATTGAGCAGGGGCCCACGCAGGAGATGCCCGAGCCGACATTCCGCATGCAGCCCTGCGCCTCACCGGTGTGGGATACGGCGCAGGCAATTTACGCGCTGGGCGAAGCCGGCGTGCCGCGCGACGATCCGCGCATGTTGAAGGCTGCCGACTGGATTCTATCGAAAGAAGTGCGCCACAAGGGCGACTGGGCAGTCAAGGTTCCCAACACCGATCCCGGCGGATGGTACTTCGAGTTCAACAACGAGTTCTATCCCGACACCGACGACAC
>CAYZVG010000034.1:0-14413 GCA_964481595.1 uncultured Occallatibacter sp.
CCTCGTCGTCAGGATGTGGATTTCGTTTCCAGTGATGCCGGTGCCTTTCTCTTCGCGGTTGCATATAGGCTGCCCAGTACGAATCACTTTCTGCTCGTCTTCATAGAAGCTGGCGGCCTGATCGCGCGGAAAAAAATCGAAATCGGTTTTTCCCAGCATCTGTTCCGGCATCTCCACTCCAACCACGCGAGCCAGATGGATATTGGCGATCACGAACCTGCTCCCGGTGTCTTTCACATACATGAAATCGGGAATGTTATCGATCAAGGCGCGGAGCATTCTGCGCTCGCTGTCCAGCGCTGAATGAGTCTGGCGCAGAACCTCATCTTCCCGGCTTTGAACGGTGGTCTTCACCAATGTGCGCGTGCTGAAGACCAGAGCGACAATCACGACGACGAGCACCACGGCCTCAAGCACGCCCTGAATGCTCAACAGTTCATCGATCAAGGCCAGTTCGGCCCTGAAATCGCCCGCCAGGTTACTCTGCAACGCCTCCAATTCTGTCTCGATTGCCTTATTCTCGCGTGACAGGTCCGCAAAATCCTTTTGCGCCGGCAAAGTCGCATTGCTCTCCGCGGCTGTCGCGTACAAGACTTTGGATCGCGCCTGCAGATCGGCAACGCTATGCATGAGAGAAAAGATCTGCTGCCGCCGCCCGGTGTTGACCTTCATGGACGAGCCGGCTCTGTCGAGCGACGACACCACCGTCGCGGCCTCGCGATCCGCGCTGATCAGCGCAGTTTTTTCCTGGGTAACAACAGCTTCGCTATATTCGCGGTTCATTCTTGCAAAGGCAGTGGCAGCTTGCTGGCTGTCGAGAGCGGCCGGGAAGACGGACAAGGACGCAATCTCGATATGTTTCCGCACAGTCAAAGCGGTCCACTGGATGATTGCCAGAAGCCCGGCCGCTCCCAGCACAGCTACGGCAATGCTGTTTTTAATCGCCCCAGTGAGGGGAATGCGGGAGGCGGGAGCGCGGTTTTGCATACCTTGCTTTCCTTCAGGCCGACGCTGGCTAGACAGAGTGAGCACTCATGTTTGCGCTTCCGCAGCCTTTCATTCCGCCGGTGCCGGCCAGTGGCGCCTGGAGCCGCGCCACGTGATTGTCTGTCACACTTTCTGGTTCTTGCTGCGGGGTTCATCGGCGAAAACGCAGCTTACTTGAGGGCGCCCGGACCGAACCGGAAACCTCCGGTAAGAGAGCAGAAAAACCTGATTGGTTGGAAGATTATGCCGATGAAATGATCGGGCCAATGCGTCCTTTGCCCACCATCGCGGCGGGCGGCCTGATATGCCCTTGCAAGGAGGCGCCGAATTGCCCGATAAGATCCTTTTCGTTGACGACGAACCCTCCGTCCTGGATGGCTACCGGCGGATGCTGCACCGCGATTTCGAGGTGGACACAGCCACGGGCGGGGAAGATGGTCTGCTGTTAGTCAAGGGAACCGGCCCCTACGCCGTGGTTGTCTCGGATATGAGAATGCCGGGCATGAATGGAGCGGAATTCCTGACGCAAGTGCGTCAAGCGGCTCCCGAAACCGTCAGAATACTGCTCACCGGATATTCCGATATGGAAGCAGCCATCAACGCCGTGAACGAAGGCAACATCTTCCGTTATCTCACCAAGCCATGCCAAAAAGAGGTTTTGGTTAACGCGATCAATGTGAGCCTGGAGCAGTATCGTACAGCGACCGCCGAGAAAATGCTCGTCAAGAAGGCCCGGATTCTCGAACGCGCCGCCTCTATCGGCGATTCAGAGGAGATATGCCTCTGGGATAACCACGAGAGCCCTACAGGTCTGCCCGGTCCGACCCAGGCCCGGAGTTTCCTCGCCCCGCTCATCGGAGTCGACGTCAAATCCTATGTCGTCCTCTTCAAAATCACCATGCTGCAAACCATCGAGGAGCGTTATGGGGAGGAGGCTGCAGGCGATTACCTGAACTTCTCCGCCCAATTCCTTATGCAAAGTCTGAAGCCCGAGGACCGGCTCTTCCACTGGGGCAAGGATGTTCTGATGGCGGTAGTTCGGCGACTAGTCACTCAGGGAGCTTTGCGCTTGGAGTTGGATCGCCTCACGCTGAACAGCCGTGGATTTGTTTTGGATGTTCATGGCAAGAAAATCATGACCACCTGCTCGATCACATTCGATCTGCTGCCGGTGTCGCAGTTCCCAAGCATCGACGAAATGTTCAAAGGTTTCAATGTCCGTGTAGCTAAAGCCAGTTCAATCGGCATGATATGAAGCTGTGGAAGTTGTCCGAGGCAGCAAACGAAAGGCTGACCACGACTCCCTAGGTCGTCTTCCGCAATCGAAGCAACGAAACTTGGGCTCCCTGCTGTGGCCGGAATCGCCGAAGTATCCATTCAAAAGGTCAAACGGATTGGTAGAGAACTTACACCATTTGATAAGCAATTCATCGGGGGCGTTGTTTGTTCCTTGATGGAAGCTAACGGCTATCAAAACACAGGGACAAAGAAGGCTATCTCACACAAAGCCTTTTCCAAAGGGGAGTTCTATGTGGCCGTCCCCGCATCGGTGTAACCCGCTCTCACCCACACGCAGAGAGGCTCCGGGGCTATCGACCTCAGAGCCTTTATGCTTTTTCCGCGAGTTTCATACCGTCGAGACTGGTGCGTGACGACCCGTGATGTTGAGAAGGGGGCACAAGAATGCTGAAGATTGCTCCTCGGTTTTCCTCATTTGCTAATTGCCTGAAATCCCCCATTCGCTGGTTCACGTGACCCCGAGTAAACCTCGCGCGGCATGTACTGCCGGAGTTCGCCGCACAGTTGGCACGAGACTGAGATGGATTGAAAATGGAAACGCGTTCAGGCGGGTGGGTGCGTGGCCTCGGACAAGCAGACGCGCTTACCGGACATAATCGGGCGACGGCCGCTTGCGGTGAGCGGCAGTTGGACACAACTAGGACACAAAACTTACGTTGTAGGTGCAGAATTTGCGGGAACCGCGAGAATTAAGTTTAACCGAATCAGCATTTTAATGGTCGGGGAGAGAGGATTTGAACCTCCGACCCCCTGGTCCCGAACCAGGTGCTCTACCAGGCTGAGCCACTCCCCGAACTTGCGTTGCGTTTGTGCATCCTCGGGGTGCGCCTGGAGCATTTTCCCCTCGATTGCACTCAAATTAGTGTAGCAGAATTCCTCGCGCAGCGACCGCGGCATAGTGCGCGGGAGTCTCGGTCACGGGGACAGTTTGCGATCCGGCTCGTCTCAGTCGCTCTTATCGCCGCTCTTCTCTTGTATTGCCGGCAGATCCAGCGCAACAAGCACAAAGCGGGTTTGGCCGTTCTTGGGCTGCTCAAACCCAACCACATGCTGATGACGCTTTGAGCCTGCCTTCAATTCGAGGCTATTGGAACCGGTAACGTCGCCGCCGTGATCGAGCTGCACCCTTGGCTCTTTGTCTTCGGCGCAGGTCAGTCCTTCCGAGGTGGCCGAGGGCGTGCCAACCGGCGATTTGTCGCGGCATGTAATCACGTCGCCGAAACGGCCAAGGGCCTGCTTGTAGAAGCTCAGAACCTTGTCTTCGGAGTCGCTGGTGCCGTAGGTGACAGCCCTCACCCGCAGTTCCCACTCGCCAAAGCCCATGTGAACGTCCGCCGACTTGTGCTCATCGTCGACAGTCACTGGCTGGGCGCCAGGATAAACTGGCAAACCGAGGTCGGCAGCAGTGGTTTGGTTGGTGTTTACGTGAAAGCCGCCAAATGGCGTATCCACATGGACGCTCTTATCCTCGCCGCCCGCGCCCTTATTCACATTTACGCGGCACCCGGCCAGACCGGCTATCAGCGGCAAAACGGCAAGCGCGCCGAATATCCTCTGCTTCCTGGTCAATCTCATTGCAGTCGCCCTCTGGCCTTGTTATACGTCCTGCGTCGCCAAATGGTTCCGTCTATAACAGCCACGGAGGTCTCAGTGCGTCGAGTGGCCGTCTTCCTTGCTGCTGGTAGCGAACAGAATCGACACGATGAACACGGCAACAATGACTGGCACAACAACAAAAGGGGAAGAGATGCTCATTTTGAGGGCTCCTTGCTGTCCACTAGAGTAGCAAATCGAGTATCGCACTGTGGAGCTTGCCGCGCTGGGGAGTGCATTTGAATTCTTGGGAGAGATATTCTCTGCAACAAAAGCCCGCACCTGACTTGAAGGCGGATTCTCATTAAGTTATTTAAAAGTAAAATCTTACGCTGAGCGCAGAGACAGAAAGTCCTCTCACACGAGTGCTCGTGAGACGCATTATAGTACAACGTACCACCTTATGAATGGTTAAAGTCTCACTCTGTGAGAGGCATCACATTCATCCACACTTAACTCGTTCCAAAATGGCGCATGACAACCGGAACCCTAATCCTGGTTGCTCCCTGCTCGCTCTTCATTGGCGCGGTGTTGCAGATTGCGGTCAAGCGGCTCTGCTCGGCCAAAACCAAGGGCATTCTCGCCTTCCTCTTTTGTGTGCCGGCTATCCTTGCCGTCACTGGCGCAATGAACAATCTGCGCGGCGGGCAAGCCGTTGACCTGAATCTCTTCCAATGGGATTCACCTCTGGCCCTGGTTTTGCATGTGGATGCGTTGAGCCTGCTGTTCGCCTTCATGGGTGCGGCGATCGGCGGACTGGTGATGCTCTACTCCATCGGCTACATGGCCCACGACAAATCGGCAACGCGCTTCTATTGCACGATGCTGATTTTTATCGGCGGCTTTATCGGCCTTGTGTATAGCGCCAACCTTTTCATCTTCTATCTCTGCTGGGAACTGATCGGCCTTTGCTCCTTCAGCCTGGTTGGCTTTTGGTACACGAATGCCGAGGCCGTCGCCGGTGCACGCAAAGTGCTGCTGATGACCCACATTCCCGGCTATGGATTGCTTGCCGGCATTCTTGTCATCTATCACCGCGCCGGCACGGCGATCTGGACCGATCCACGCGTCTCCCACAGCTTTACAACTGGAATCTTTCTGCTCATGCTGGTTGCTCTTGTGGCCAAGAGCGTGCAATTCCCTCTGCATACGTGGATTCCTGAAGCCATGGCCGCGCCCACTCCGGTGAGCGCACTGCTGCACGCAGCCTGCTACGTGAAAGCCGGAGTCTACCTGGCTGCGCGCATGCATAGCTTTGGCGCGTGGCCCTTCGGTTGGAGCGCATCGCTG
The DNA here is from genome assembly GCA_964481595.1 of uncultured Occallatibacter sp. Taxonomy (GTDB): domain Bacteria; phylum Acidobacteriota; class Terriglobia; order Terriglobales; family Acidobacteriaceae; genus Telmatobacter. The sequence goes on from CAYZVG010000034.1 coordinate 5,170, forward strand.
GTCTGGATCGGCACCGTCACTATGACCATCGGCGTAATGTATGCCATGGTGCAAACCGACCTGAAGCGCATGCTGGCCTTCTCCACCGTGAGCCAGATCGGCTATATGATGCTCGGTATCGGCATCGGTACGCCGCTGGCCATCACTGCCGGCCTGCTCCACTGCCTCAATCACGGATTCTTCAAAGGCGGTCTGTTCCTTACCGCAGGCTCCGTTCAGCACGCCGCCGGCACACGCGATATGAACAAGCTCGGCGGCCTGGCACAAAGGATGCCGCACACCACGCTCTCATGGCTCATCGGCGTGGGCAGTATGGTCGGCATTCCGCTTATGAGCGGCTTCGCCAGCAAGTGGATGCTCTATGCCGCGGCCTTGCAAGCCGGGTGGACTCTTCCCGCTGTGGTGGCCTGGGCTGTAAGCCTTGGTACCGTCTTTCTTGGCGCCAAGGCAACCAGCGCGGTGTTCCTCGGGCCCGTAACTGACGCCACGAAAGACGCGCACGAGTCTCCGGCCACCATGCTTTGGGGAATGGGCGTGCTCGCCGCAGGGAGCGTAGTGCTTGGCATTGCCCCGCAACTTGCCGTCAACTATTTTCTCAATCCCGTTCTCGGCGCGCTCGGAATGGGCGCTGGCGTTCACGTCACATGGCTCGGACTCTCAAGTGACGCAGGCAGCTTCTCGAGCATGGGCGGCTTGGTGCTTGCGATCGTATCGCTCGTGCTCGGCGGAGCAATCTACGCGCTGGCTTATGCCTCGCACCACGCTCCCGCTACTGTCGCCGTCACCTCCGGCGGTGCAGCGTTCGCGGGTGCGGGCGGCGGAATCTTCACTGGCGGCGAGCCGCTTTCAGAGCAGGACAGGCTGACGGCCAGCGACTTCTCCAGCATCTTTCTGCAGAACTGGCGCGGGTTCTTCCACTGGTCGAATGTGGACCGCGTCTATCTTGCAGTTTGGAGCGGATTGAAAGCAGCTTCACGTGGAGTTGGCGTCGTCGTCAAGTGGATGGAGCGGCATGCAGCCATCCTTCTTATTGTTCTTGCCGCGGCGGTCTTCGTTTTGCTTCGCTATGTTGTGCCCGGCGCACCATTGCCTTTGCCGGGCGCGGAATCGCGGGCGCCCCTCCTTCTGGTTGCCGGCGTGGCAGCGGCAGGTATTGCGCTGTTGCTCGCCGCGTTTGCCAAGCCCGCGCGTCTGGGACCTGCGCCGTGGCTCTGCGCGGCGCTCCTCACCGGCCTCTCGGCTGCAGGACTTGCATCCGCCAATCCTTGGCTGCGCATAGGCCTGCTTGAGTTTGCAGCGCTCCTGACCGTCAGCCGCGTATGGATGACGGCCCGCACGCAATCGGCCAAGATAACTTACCTCGTCGTTGTTTTCATCTCCGCCGCCTCAACGATCGCAGCCAACCTGCTTCAAGCTCACGGCGAAATGGATTGGGCGCGCGTCTTTCTGCTTACCGGAATAGTGGTCAAACTCGCCGCGGTGCCCATGTTCTTCTGGCTGCTTGCGCTGGCCGACGAGGTGCCGGCCCTCATCCTCGGGCTGATTATCGCCATCGTCGACATTGCCGCGTTCGGTGAGTTGTATATCGCCGTACAGGCCTCGCCCGGCCTGCTCGCCCCGCAGACGATGGTGCTTTGGGCAGCCGCCATCACAGCGTTGCTGGCCGCGCTGCTCATGCTCACGCAGCGCAGTCTCAAGCGCCTGCTGGTTCTCTCAACGGTTGAAGATGTTGGTTTCCTGCTGTTCGGCCTGGGCGCTGCAAGCTCTCTCGGAACCAATGGCGCATTGCTCGCCGCCACCACTCACGCCCTCGCCAAGGCGCTGCTCTTCATCTGCCTGAGCGCTCCCGAGGCCGATGACGCGTTGAGCTACGATGCATCGGGCCTGGCAGTCCGCTATCCGGTCAGCGCGTTCGGTTTCCTGTTCGGCATGTTGGCCATGCTCGGCATTCCGCCCACCATCGGCTTTCTCGGCCGCTGGCGGATCTACGAAACCTCCGTGTTAATCGGCTGGCCTCTGACCGCGGTCCTCATCCTCTCGTCGATTCTCGCTCTGCTCGCTTATGTCATGGCGCTCACCCGCAACTGGTGGGGGCCGGCGAGCAACGGAAACGCGCCGCCCGCTGCCAAGCCTGCGGAACCGTTCCTGCTGCAAACTGCGATTGTTGCGCTCGTTGTGCTGATTGTTGCCGCAGGCATCTGTCCGGGCCTGCTTGCCATGCTGAGTTGGGGGAGCTTATGAACCTCTGGAAGCGTTTGATGTGCACCTGCCGTCGCCGCAGCCCGTGGCTCTTCCACATGAACTCCGGTGGCTGCAACGGATGCGACATCGAGATCGTCGCCGGCTTCTCTCCGCGCTACGACGCCGAACAGATCGGCGTACGTCTAGAAGGCAGTCCGCGCCACGCAGACATTCTCTGCATCACCGGCCCGGTCACCAAGAATTCAGTGAACGCCATCAAGACCGTGTACGATCAAGTGCTCGCGCCCAAAGCAGTTGTCGCCATCGGCTCCTGCCCTGCAACAACCAACGTCTTTATCGACAGCCGCACACTGGCTGGTCCTCTCAGCAAACACATACCGGTGGATGTGTTTGTTCCTGGGTGCCCGCCCCGGCCTGACGCGATCATTCAAGGCGTGGCCAAGGCAGCGGAGATTCTTGCCGAGCGCGGAATGAAGCCGGCGGTCACCGCAGTGGCGATTGCAGCCCTCTCCGAGGAGGCCGAGCAATGAACCTGCTCACCGCTCTGGCGCGGCTGCTCATCTTTCCCGGCCTGCTGTTTGCCGTTCCGGCGGCGTGGTTCATCCTGTGGGTCGAGCGCAAGTCCATCGCACTCATGCAGGGGCGCATCGGTCCGCCGTTTATGCAGCCCTTCGTGGATTTCATCAAGCTGCTTGGCAAAGACACTCCGTCGCGCAGCGGCGTGGGCGGCTTTCTGATGCGGCTGTGGCCGTTGATCTCGGTCTCTGCCGCAGCGGGCGCGGTCGGTCTGCTGCCGGTGCTTCCCTCCTCTGGCGGCTTCCAGGGCGACCTGATTCTTTTGCTCGCGCTGCTTGAGATGCCTTCCATCTGCATTGTCGCCGCGGGCTTTTCTTCGCGCTCCATCTTCGGCGAGATCGGCTCCGCGCGCGAAGCTGTGCTGAGCGTGGCATACAACGTGGTCTTTCTTCTCGCCATTGTTTCCATCGCTGCTTCGCAGCATACGTTCCGCCTGGATGCGCTGGCCGAGTTGCCCTCTTCGCCTCTGCGCTGGCTGGGCATAGTCGCGCTGCTGGTGTGCCTGCCGGCAAAGCTGCACCTGAATCCGTTTTCGCTGCCGAATGCGGAGCAGGAGATTTATTCCGGCCCCATGGTGGAGTACGCCGGCCCGGAACTGGCCATGTGGGAGCTGTCGCATGGGCTGGAGTGGGTTGCCGCAACCGGCCTGGTAGCCACGCTGACCGCGCCGCACATTGCACTCTGGTGGCTGGCTGCGCCGGTGTTTGTTGCGCTCTCGCTGGCGATTGTTTTGCTGCTCTCAACGCTGGCCGCGGCCACTGCCCGGCTGGCCATCGACACAACGGTGCGCTTTTACTGGCAATGCACGCTCATCTTCACTGTGCTGGCCATCTCGTCCGCGCTCTTCATGAGGTTCAGGTCATGAACATCTTCGCCATGCTGTGGAGAAATCTCTGGGGCGGATCACGGACCATGCACTTTCCAGAGCGCCCAAAGGCCGGCGCAGGCTATCGCGGACTGGTGCACTTCAATCCCGAGCACTGCACGGGCTGCGCCATCTGCCGCTTCCGCTGCACATCGCGCGCCATTGAGTTCAAAGCAGGCAAGGGCGAGTTTGTGTGGAGTTACGATCCGGCCCAGTGCACGTTTTGTGGGCGCTGCGTTGAGGGCTGCACAGAGCATGCACTGAAAGACGGTCACACCGAGCACGCTCTGAGCCAGGACGAGGAGTGCCCGCCAATCTATTTGACTGAAGGTGAGCTGAAGCAGAGTTACACCGTGGCCCGCAGAGCGCCGGCGGCAAAACCAGCCGCGCCCAAACCGCCGGCCGCCGATGCGCCCACGCCAAACAACGGAGAAGCCCAATGAGCCTGATAGAAACTCTGCCGCAAAAGCTGGGCGCCAATGCCCAATGGACGGAAGAAGGCGGCGCGCTCTGGCTCTACCCCAGCCCGCTGACCGTGCGCGAACTGTGCGCGGAGATGAATGCAGCAAAGGCGCGCTTCGTCACCATCACCGCATATCAGTTGCCCGGCGCAGAAGGCATACGGCTGGAGTATCACTGGGACCTGAACGGCAAGCTGATGGGCTTTCGCTTCCCTGTGAAAGACAACTCGATCGAGAGCATTTACGACATCTGCGAAGCGGCGGACTGGATTGAGCGCGAAGTTCACGAAGAGTACTCCATCGACTTTACCGGCCGCGTTTACGAACCGCTGCTGCTGCGCAAGGGCAACGCTACCGGCGTGAATCTGCGCGAGGAGGTGAAGCGATGAGCTACAAGATTCCGATGGGACCGTTTCATCCGGCTCTGGAAGAGCCCTATAAGCTGGACCTGATCTGCGAGGGCGAGACGGTGTGCGATGCGGAGCTGCATATCGGCTTCAACTTCCGCGGCATCGAACACCTTGCGGAGACGCGCAACTACATTCAGGTATCGGCGCTGATGGAGCGCGTGTGCGGCATCTGCTCCAACATTCACACACTCACGCTGAGCCAGGCGATGGAACAGTTGACCGGGCAGACTCCGCCGCCGCGCGCCCAGTATATCCGCGTGATTATGGCGGAGCTGGAGCGGCTGCACTCGCACGTTTTGTGGGCAGGCATCGCATCCAAGCTCATGGGTTTCAAAACCATGTTCATGACCTGCTTTGAGATTCGCGAGAAAGTCATGGACATGCTGGCCACGATCTCAGGCAACCGCGTGAACTACTCGATGAACCGCATCGGCGGCGTCAATCGCGACATTGAAGATCCAGGCGCGATTCTCTCGATGGTGGAGAAGCTTGAAGGCGAGATGATGCGCACGGTGATTCCCATCTTCACCACCAGCTCCACGGCGCGCTCGCGCTGCGCGGGCATCGGCGTTCTGACAGAAGAGAAGGCAATCTCATGCGGCGTGGTTGGACCCACTGCGCGCGCGTCGGGCTTGCCGCAGGACCTGCGCCGCGATGCGCCGTATGCGGCCTACAACGAGCTCGACTTCAGCGTGCATGTGGAACAAGGCGGCGATGTGCGCGCACGGCTGCTGGTGCGCGCGCTGGAGATTGTGGAGAGCTGCAAGATTCTGCGGCAGGCGTTGGCCAAGCTGCCGCCCGGCGAAATCAACACCGGCGAAGACAAGTTCAAGTTCGTGACAGGAACCGCGACCAGCCGCGTAGAAGCGCCACGCGGCGAGGTGTTCTATAGCGTGTCGTGGAAAGAAGGCTCGCGCAATCCCGCGCGCGTGCATGTGCGCACGCCGACTTATGCAAACATGCCCGCGGTTCGCTGGATGGTGAAAGGCGCGCGCCTGGCCGATACTCCACTGATCCAGGCCTCGATCGATCCCTGCTACTCATGCACTGACAGGTAGCGCGGGGCTTGGTGTTAGCAAGTTAGCGAGTCGGCGAGTTAGCTCTCAGCTTTTAGCGTGCTATCACCGGTCCCCAATAGCGAGGGGCCGGTGGCACCCACATCATGGCATGGAAAAAATCTCCGAGACTGAGGCTGCCTTCCCTAATACACGATTGCGGCCACTTATGAGCCAGAGACATATCAAGAAAAAGGGAAATCCACCTCCGATCAACTGGTGGCAGATTGCGCTGGTCGCTGCGGTCCTGCTTGTTGCATTTGCAGCCTTGTTTACCTTTGCCAATTGGGTTCACTCATCTTCTTTGACCGGCGCGAAGGCCTCAGGAAAGATTCTGGAGATTCGGAAAGTGGTCATCGGCCTCCCCGAGTCGCAGTTCGGCGGCCGGATTCGCTATGGAGTTGAGGTGCATGTTCAATATATGGCGAATGGGCATGCACAGGATCGCTGGCTGCGTGCTTCTGACGATATGTACTCCGATGAATTTGAAATGAAATTGGCTTCTCATCCAACCGAGTGCACGGTCTACTGGCCCCCCAATCACCCGGAAAATGCGAAGTGTTCACTCCGATGACAAAACCAAATGGACGCATAACTTGTAAGTGCTCACTTTTGAGGTTTGATTTCGCTCCCTGCAAACCTTTCACGATGAAGCCGTGAAAGGATAGGCACTCACTTAGGGTGTGAGATCGAGGCGGGGTACTGAGCGATTCCGGAAGATTTTCCACTGGCACAGATCAGCGGGAATTCGCCGGGTAGAGCGCGGGAAACCAACGCTCCACAACGCCAATCGGGAAGCCCAGGCGAACCGGCGCTCTGGGACCGGCAGAAACGAGCAGACCCGTTTCGAGAAGTTGTGCAAGGACCATGCGAGCCATGCGCTCCTTGTACCCGGTGATGGCCGGTGCCTGTCCGCGCTCGAACTCACCGGCCAGCAGCGCTTCCCGCAGCAATGGAAAGCTGCCCTTGGGCAGGCGTCCGGCGCGAACCTCGTCTTCCGTGAAAATCTCCATTCTCCGCAGCAGTTCTGCCGGCTCCAGGATCGAACGCATATATTCAACCTGATCAATGCAGGTGCGGAGGAAGAACTCACAGAATTCAACCAGCGCTTGGAGAGAGAGGTTGCCGCGCCCGTCCAAATCACTGCGCCGTGGCTGGTCCGCGGCCATCAGTAACGCTTTATAGTTGCCAACATTGCGGGCAAGTCCACGCGCCACCGACCACAGACTGCTGCCCACTCCTAAACGCTTCAGCATGGCGTGAGACATGAGCCGCACTACGCGGCCGTTACCATCGTAAAAGGGATGAATCCAGACAAATCGATGATGCGCCGCGGCCACGGCAATCACCTGGCGCATCTTGGAGAGATGAGAAGGGGCATACGCCTGCTCGAATCGCTCAAGAAAACGCGGCAGCGCGACGGCCTGAGGGGGCAGATGCCGACCGACGATCACCTCGCCATCCCGCAGTTCGCCCGGCCGAACCGGGACGCGCTTCTTCGACTCTGGATCTTCAACCCAGAGCAACTCATCGGGCAGACGGTGACAGAACTCGCGATGCAGCCACAAGACGTAGGAAAGCGACGCCGGGAAAGCGGGCTCGTCGCGACTCTCGTCGATTGCCTGCTGAACCTGGATATGCGCAACCGCCTCAAGTTGCAAAGCGCGCCGCGACGGTTCATTGGAATAGTCATTGCGGAGCGCCCTGTCAATATCGCGCGGATGCGTGTCATGACCCTCGATAAGGTTCGAGTAGTAACAATTCATCGAGCGAACCAGCGCACCGATGGACGCGGTGACGATGGGATTTGTCTGCCCTGCCAATGTGCTGGCGCAAGAGACTAAATCAAACGCGGCATCCTCCAGCCGCTTCTGCCCTTCTTCGGGCGGCAGCATCGGTTCCATCCAACTCGGGCTTGTGACGGGCAGGTTCATTGCCGGTTTAAATACCGCATTCAAGTATAAACAAATAAATACATTTATGCGACTTTTTATGTTGACTTTTGCCGGACAAATTGCCGGTTTGAACGGTCAGGGTAGACAGATTAGATCAAGGGCATATACGGCCTGTGCCGCTATTCAAAAGGGGTCTGCCTCAAATGGGGCTATTCGAAGAGGCTCTCGTCGAGACGCTGCCGATTGCGTGGCCGGGTGCCGGTTCCCTGCCGGGTATAATGATTGCAATTGTTGACGGTGATGGAGTTCGCCTTTAACCGCTGGCTGTGCCAACAGACAGATGATGACTCCTGACAGGAGGTTTCTGTCGTGGAGTCGCGCTCCCCGCCTCGATCCCTCCGAGTGGAATTGAAGGAGAGAGACCGTGCAGAAGTATCTTCTTATTGGACTGGGCGGGGCGCTTGGCTCCGTGGCGCGCTACTGGGTGGGATCGACGATCTCTGGCCGTGTGGGCGCGCGGTTCCCTTACGGCACATTCACAATCAACATGACGGCGTGCGTGATTATCGGCTTCGCACTGACGGTTCTCGGCAAGCGCGCGGGCATGAATCCGGCATGGCGATACCTGATCCCGGTGGGATTTGTGGGAGCTTACTCGACCTTCTCGACCTACGAGTGGGAGACGCTTTCGACTCTGCGCTCGGGGGCGTTTGCCATGGCCGCGGTGTATGCGCTGGGCAGCCTGGTGCTGGGGCTGGCGGCGGTATGGGGCGGGGCGGCGCTTGGGGAGCTGCTGTAAAAAACGATTTCGATTCACATGTATGCTCAGGCGCTATCGCGACAGCTCGCGGGTGGAGTAGAATCCTGTGTTGCCAATGAGGGGACCTACATGCTGCAAACAGGAAAAGCGGTGAAAGTAACTATCTACCTGAGCGACGGCGCCAAGCACCACGGCGTTCCGGTCTACGCGAGCGTGCTGGACTTTCTCTTTCACAACGGGATTGCCGGAGCGACCGTGGTGAAAGGCGTGGCCGGGTTCGGCGCGGCCCACAGAATGCACTCGGCGCACATTCTTGAGATCTCAGATTATCTGCCGGTGAAGGTGGAGTTTATTGAGACGCGCGAGAAGGCGGACGCGATTTTGCCGGAGTTGGCCAAGAGAACCGGATCGGGGCTGATCGAGATTGAAGAGATTTCGATTGTTGTGCCGGCGAAAGAAGGCTGAGGGGCTGGCGACCGTGCTTTCCCCGGTCTCAAAGACGAGACCGGGGGCACCCACTTTTTGTGGTTAGTGGAGATGCGGGACGCACAACTTCAGTGCAACTTGATGTAGCGTGAGACGCTACACTCTCCAGTTGTCGGGACGCCAGTCTTTGATGCGCTCTTTGATCTGCTTTCGGTTGAGGTTGTGTTCGAGGGCCTGCTTGGCCAGTTCGACGACTTCATCGTCGGCGGCAAAGCGGAGGCCGATGAGCTGATCCTCAGTAAGTCGATAGATCTGGGAGTGCCATTCCTCGGGCGCAAGGGCCTGCAGGCGGAGCCGCTCTTCAAGACGGATGACGCGGTCCTGCACCTTCACGGGATACATGCGGATGAGGAAGAACGGAAGGAAGACAACCACCGACAACACCACTAACCATGCGGAGTAGAAGTTGAAGTGGTGGACCAGATAAAAGATGGAAACGACCAGGTTGACGATGAGGATGAAGAAGGAGACGACGTGAAAGGGCGGATGGAGACGACCGTGATTCTTGAGGTTCTGCGGCGCGTTATCACTCAT
>CAYZVG010000035.1:0-14029 GCA_964481595.1 uncultured Occallatibacter sp.
TAAACACCAGCGCCAGCTTCACTCAGATGCGCAGGCGTATCGATTGCGCCCATGCCCATCTCAGGCATTGCCGGCATGTAAAACGCAAGGCTAACGTCGGCGCCTGTTACCGGTTTACCATTCGCGTGAGTGACGTTCACACTTAGAAGATTGTCTGCGCCCTTGTGAGGAGGATTGGGGCTGCTTGCAAAATCAACCTTGATTTCTTCAGCTGGTTTCGGCGGCGCAGAAGAATGTGACCCCATCTGCATTGGCTCGGCGGGAACTCCGGAGGCAGCTTGCAACTGGCTTTCTGAATCGATAAGAAAATTCGCCGAGGTAACTATGCGCTGGTGCGGATCGAGTCCCTTATCCACGATGAATAAGTCACCTACGCGGGCTCCAAGCGAAATCTCACGGGGCTCCAGGCTTCCGTTGCCGCGATCGAGAAACGCCACCTGCCGCAGTCCAGACTGAAAGACACCCGATGCAGGCACGACAAGCCGGCGTCCCAGGTTCGACTTCAGATCTACGTTGACGAACATTCCCGGTTTGAGCTTCAGTCCCGAGTTCATCACCTCTAACCGCACTTTCACAGTGCGAGTTGCCGTATCCACTTGAGGAAGAATGCTCTCGATCCTGCCTTGAAATACCTGTCCCGGATAAGCATCGATAGTCACCCTGGCGCTGTCTCCTGGTTTCACGCGGCCTATGTCGTCTTGAAAAATCTGAGCATTCACCCACACCGTGGAGAGGTCGGCGATGGTATAGAGCCGCGTCGAAACATCGGCATACATGTTAGGCAGCGCATTACGCTCTGTAATGTAACCGGTAGCGGGTGAACTGATCGTTACGTCCGTTGTCGGCTTGCCAGTCTCTTCGAGTTTTGCGATTTCGCTTTCAGGGATATTCCACTGCCGCAGCCTGTCCTCCGCCGCACTGCTCAATTGTGCGGCGTTGGATTTCACACCATCGACGGTGCTGCCTCTCAATGCATATTGGTTCTGCTGCGCCAGCAGGTACTCCTTCTGGGTCTGCACAAGATCGGGGCTGTAAACCGTGAAAAGAGGCTGCCCTTTGTGCACCAGGAGATAAGTTGCATTTGCAAATACCTGGCGTATATATCCGGGAAAACGGAGTTGCACATAAGAGACGAGGCGTTCGTCAATATCGACGGTTCCAGTCGCGCGAACATTGTCACTTAGTTCTGCATATTCGACTGTTCCGGTCTTTACTCCGATGCTCTGCATCTTCTCCGGTGAGAGTTGCACGGGCGCGAGCGGTGCGTCCATCGCGGACGCCATGGTGGGTTGACCGGATGCCGTTGAAGCCGATGGACCCATTGCCACCGGCTGAATCTCGCTCGAACCAGCTTTCGTACTTGACTGGGTGCGATTGTGATACATGATAACCAGCGCAACGATGCCGAAGATCGCCAGCCAGACCAAAGAGGTGCGCACGACGATGCTCTTCATCGCAATTGTTCCCCTGTCAGAGTTTCAAGGTGCGCCAGTGCAGTCTCATGTTCCAAAAGCGCCTGCAGGTATTCGCTCTCGTAGTTGATTTCGTCTTGAAACGCTTCGATCACCGCGCTGAACTTCTCCAAGGAGGATTCGTAGCCGGCTAACTTAGATTGGTAGACACCTCTGGATTGCGGAATAAGACCCTCTTTGCACTCTCTTATAAGTTCTTCTGAGCTAGTCACAAGGACATATTGCTTCTGAACCTCCGCAAGCTGTCGTAAATGGTCCTCGCCTGTCATGGACCGGGAACCCTCGACCCTCTCAGTCGCCGCGACTATTCTGTCGTCCTCTCCGGGACCAATTGGAAGCTGTCTGTTGAACGATAAAACAAAATCGTCGCCATTACGTTCTCCAACCTGCGGAAAGGTATAGCCAAGATTGAAGTCGGAATTATTACCGGACCTGGCTGCATCCAGTTGTGCACTCTGTGCTTCAATCATTCTGCTATCGGCGGAAAGCAGTGGGTTCTGCTTCGAGGCTATCTGAAGAAGGTCGCTGGCAGAGCGCTTGAGCTTGGTGAGTGCAATCGATTCCGGAATAATGTCGGGCGAGTCGGGTTGCCGGTGCAGAAGCGCCTTGAGATCTGCCTGCAATCCGCCCACCTCTTCGTGGTCAAGGGTTGTCTGACGGAGTAATTTTGTTCGCTCCAACTGCGCCTGCAAGACATCTGCCTGGCTTCCGATACCCAGGCTGTATTTAGACAGTTCAGTTTGAATGATCGCTGCCAGGTCTGCTGCTCCGCGATCGTCCAAATCGTACATCTGATATAGATACGCGAGCCTAAGGTAGATTGTCTTCACTCGGTCCGCAATATTACTGCGGAAAACATTCACTTGCGCATGCTTAGCATCCGCTTCGCGTTGGGCCGCTTCCGCCCACGGTTGAAGCTCTGCTGCATGGGGCGAGCTTTGCGGGGTTGCGACGCCGGCACAGGTTGGATTGCAGTTGAGAGAACTCGCATGCGGATTCGTAGGCCCCGCATGGTTGTTCAGTTGGGTGACTTGTGAATTGGCCAACGCGCGAATCTGCCGAGCGATATGCTCCGCGGCGTTCCACGAGTGTTCTGCTGCCATAATCTGTGTGTTGTTGTTTTCCGCTTCTTCAACCGCAGAGGAGATAGGCGTCGGTGCTCCATGGCCCTGGCTGCCACCTTGTGCGGAGAGGGATGTTCCGCAGCACAGCGCCAACACTGGAGCAATGATAAAGGCCAATCTCATACGATAATCCTAATCCCCATCTGGCGCGGCTTCAATACGCTGCCGTACGACGATGTCCATGTTTGTGAGTTGTTCTCACCTGGCAGCTACGCTGCTTGATCCAATATGCACCGGCTGCCGGTCGAGCTTTTCGTAGTCAGTACCAAACTCCTTGATCTGAATGAACTGATTTTTCGCAAGATTCGAAAAATGTTGTCGAGTGTTGGTCGCGGGCCACCAGATTTCAAGTTCCGTGACGCGCGCACCATGCCCGAGTCCGATATGCTGCTCCATCGGATTGCCGCCAAAGGAACTCCCGTACCCGACCGTGCGATAAATGGAACGAGTGACCTTCCCATCGTTCTCGACAGTCACTTTGATTCTCGCCCCCACTGCGGCCCGGTTACTCTTCACCCCTACAAGGCGCACATTGATCCAATCATTGTCGTTGCCGGGGTTTTCAAAGAGCCGAAGTGTGTGCTTATCCGAAGCCAACGCGCCACCGAAGTTCGCAACTATATCCTCGTGTCCTGTATGGAACAAGTCGGCAAATCCGATGCCGTGCCCCTTGTGCACGTCGCCAGTTCCAGAGGAAGCGGTTATGTCGACAAACTTCTTGGCGCCGTCGTTGCGAAGCAGAACGTGCGGCTGGATGGAACCAAAGGAAGGTTGTCCTACCCCGAGGTAAATGTCCAGAAAACCGTCGTTGTCTACGTCGCCAAAGTTAGAGCCCATCGGCATAAATACCCGGTCGAGCCCGACCTGCGTGGTAACGTCCTCGAAGGTCCCGTTATGACGGTTCCGGTAAAGCTTGAGCGTATCGACATGGATCGGCAAATGCATGTAGCTGCGGAAGACTTCGCCTGGCGCAGCGACTGGATAACTGGTTACGAAGAGATCCGGCCAGCCATCGTTGTCGTAATCAAAAAACCATGTTGCAAAGCCAGTACCGGGTGCCTGCACGCCGGCTTGCTTGGCTATATCCGTAAACGTGCCATCATGATTGTTATGGTAGAGATAATTGGGTCCGTCGAGGTTAGATACATAAAAGTCGACATACCCATCGTTGTCATAGTCGGCCGCAGTAACTCCTTTGCTATAGGCAGTGTTGTCGATGCCGGCTAAATGCGAAATGTCTTCGAACGTTCCATCTCCCCGGTTGCGAAATAATTGGCTCGGACTTTTTTCGTTTGCTATAAACAGATCGAGAAAGCCGTCATTGTCTATATCCGCCCATACGGCGGAGTTTGTTTCAGTGACAGTTGCGCCCAATCCGCTTTGGTCGGTTACGTCAGTAAATGTTCCATTGCAGTTGTTGCGTAGCAACGATTTTCGCATAGGAAACTCCCATCCACCGCGGAGCACAAGCAGGTCCATGCAACCATCGTTGTTATAGTCAACCTGTACCAGGTTTAACCCGCCCAACTGATCGGTGAGTCCTGCCTGAGCCGTTCGATCGGTAAAGGTCCCGTCGCCGTTATTATGGTAGAAGTGAAGCGCTTCGCACACATCCATGCTTGACGCGACAATATCGAGCAATCCATCGTTATCGAAGTCATCCATAACGATGCCGCCTGCCTCAAGAAAAGGGTTAGTCCCCGCGCTCGATGCAATATCTTTAAAACGCCCAACGTTCTGTGCCGATTGAAAGACGCTCGATGGGATTAACTGCGCCGGTGGAACTTTGCCGGGATACTCGCCCAAGGTGGAATATGCTACGTTCAGAAGCCAGCGTGTTTGATAGTCGTCGGGCAGCGTTTCAAGGTACTTGCTAAGGTACTGGATTGCGAGCTTCGATTCCTCTTGCTTTACATAATGTTCACTTGAGATCGGAGGAGGCCAGATACCCTGGTTTCCATTACTGTGATAGATGCCGTTCTCCATCTCCGAGTAATGAAGATACGCAATACCTATTACTAGTTCAATGCGTGGCACGCCTTCTGGGAGATACTTCTGGGCAATATCCAAAGCGAGTTTTTGCTGTTGGATCTCCTTCTCCATTTCCCCAACAAAAGCGTAGAGCTGCGACAGAGTTATGTACATCGCGATCATCTTGTCAGGCATGCTCTGCTCAATATGCGCCGCCTCAGCGTTGGCAATGACCTGTTGCATCTGGAGCACCGCGGCCGCATGCGATTGCTTGCGAATCTCGCAAATCTGGTGAAGATCGCGGTCCCAGCCCTCGGGCTTTTGAAAAGCTGTAAAGGCATTGTCCGTCTCTCCAAATCCACTCACATCGGTGCCTGGCCGTATGATGCCAGCCGAAGCAAGTGCGGCCAGCTCTTCTCGACTCGTCACATGCTGTGTATGCGGAGCTTTGCGCAAAATAGTGAGAACGGCATATCCATTTGACATGCGAATTACGCCAGTAATCTGTCCGGCGTGGATCGAAGTCACGGCATTTCGCAATTCCGGTAGCAGCTGAACGGGATTCATTCGTCCAAGGTATCCACCGTCGTCCGCCGTCGGATCGGTGGAATACTCCTTTGCCAGTACGCCGAAGTCTGTGCCGTTATTGAATTGCTTGATTACCTTCTCGGTCTGCTCAACGGTAGGGGTAACAATAATTGCCAATTCAAGGCTAGACGAGCTACTTTCTTGTTGCGCTCCGAGTGACTCCAATAGCCCAAAAGCCATGCACGCAACAAGCGCGAATATAACTCCAAATCGTGTACGGCGCACGTTCCTAGATTCCTTGCCAAGCATCCTGTTAGTCCTCTTGCGGCAAATGGAGAGCCGAGATTCACCTTATCGTCTGAAGGCAGGTTGAATCGGGATCTGGTTTGTTGAGTGGCGGAACAATTCAAACCCGACGAAGCACTTGCAAACCGGCTACGGTTCAGGCTGTGGATTGCCCGCCTCTGAGGCCACTTCGAACTATATCATTTTTCAGTTCGTGGGGACCTCGGCCATCTTGCGTGGCTGCGGACAGAGCAGGGATTCCGATTCCACATCTACGATGGATAGCCAGGGTCATGACGCTGCTGATGTCCTGTACCAAGGTGAAAGCATGGGTTGATAGAATGCAGGCGTATAGTCGACGTGAAGGAAGATTAAAGTTGAATGCTCGTTCTTGTTACGGCAACACGCCTTTCCAAAGCTGAGTTTGCGCAAACGCCTCTGGGCCTCTCCTTGCAGCGGTTAAGCTTTGACCGTACCATCGAGATTCATCTGGCGGACAGCAATCAACTAGGCTTGCCCAAGATCTACAATCAGTTCATTGCGGAGAAGTTTCGCGGGCACGATCTGGTCTTTGTGCATGATGACCTGTGGTTGGACGATGTGTTCTTTTCCGACCGCATCCGCAATGCTCTGAAGATCTTCAATGTGGTAGGTTTGGCAGGGAATCGCCGGCTCTTGCCTGGCGCGCCTGCTTGGCATGTCAAAAATGAGCAAATGGAGTGGGACCAGGGAAACCTCTCCGGCGTTATCTGTCATGGCAAATACCCCTGGGGGGCAGCATCGGTCTACGGTCCGTCGCCCGCGGAGGTAAAGCTACTGGATGGGGTTCTGCTTGCTGCAAGCTGTTCCGCGCTGCTCGATGCCGCTGTCCGCTTCGATGAGCGGTTCGATTTCCATTTTTACGATCTGGATTTTTCTCGGCAAGCCAGCGCAGCAGGATTGAAGCTTGGGACGTGGCCGATTTCCGCAACTCACGTCAGCATTGGCGCACTCGGTTCTCCCGCATGGCAGAAAGGGCTGGAATTGTATCGGGAGAAATGGGGAATGTCCTGACGTTCTCTGCCGTTCGCTATTCAGCGCAGCAGGGGGCGAATGGGGCTGACGGATCGGATTTTAAATCTCGTCGATGCTCAAGGGCGTCTAGTCAGAATTGTGGAAAGATTTGTCTAATATTGGTCAATAATCACGGACCATGCGGACCGTGCATATCCATTTAAGATATATTAAATCAATAAGTTAGAAACAAACGCAGCGGCCTGAAAGAGTGTATGGCGGAGAGACAGGGATTCGAACCCTGGGTACCCTTTCGAGTACACACGCTTTCCAAGCGTGCGCCTTAAACCACTCGGCCATCTCTCCTGCGGGGTGGTGTGACTGTTTGAATTTAACATATTGTACCGTCTCGGATGATTGGGTGGCCACGTCGACATTGCCCCGAGCTCCAGGTTGCGGCTAAATTCGGCGATTGCAATGAAGACGTTTACGAGCAATTGCCTCGCGGTATATAGTTCACCTTTGCTCGCCGATGCCCTCACAATTGCGTTGTAGCGGCGAGATTCCACCCAAGAGAAAGGCCTCCGCCATGTCCTCGATTTCACGTCGTGATTTGCTTTATTCCGGTGTTGCGTTGTCCGCCTCATCCTTGCTTGTTCGTTCCGCCTGGTCGCGCACGGCGGCAATGCTGGCTGACGCGGCGGTGACCGGCTCGCCCGCAGCATTGGCCGCCATCGCGCCGCGTGAGCATTTGCTGTTCGATTTTGGCTGGAAGTTCCAGTTTGGCCACGGAACCGATCCCGCGCGCGACCTGGGATTCGGCAATGGCCAGGGCGATTTTGCCAAGACCGGCGACTTCAAATTTGCCAAGCTCGGCTTCGACGATTCGAAGTGGCGCGGGCTCGATTTGCCCCATGACTGGGCGGTGGAACTGCCGTTTGTCCGCGACGAGGAGCTAAATTCGCACGGGTACAAGCCGCTGGGCCGGCGCTATCCAGAGACGAGCGTGGGCTGGTATAGACGCGAATTCGATATTCCGGCCGGCGATCAGGGGCGGCGCATCACCGTTGAGTTCGACGGTGCATTTCGCAGCGTGCTGGTGTTTGTGAACGGCTGCTTTGTGGGTCGCAATGACAATGGTTACGCGCCGTTCTCCTTTGACGTGACGGACTTTCTGCATGTGGGCGGAAAGAACTGTATCATGCTGCGCGTCGACGCAAGTTTTGGCGACGGCTGGTTCTATGAGGGCGCTGGCATCTACCGGCATGTGTGGCTGAAGAAGACTGACGCGCTGCACCTGGGCAAGTGGGAGAGCACGGTGCGGACGCCGGAGGTGAGCGAGCACGCGGCGACTTTGGCTCTCAGCACGATGGCGGTGAACCAGGGAGCGAAGGCGGAGAACGCAAAGGTTCGCTGGCAGATTGTGGACGCAGAGGGCAAGACGGTTGCTACCGCTGAGTCTCCGGCGCAGTCGATCGCCATTGATGGCACGGCGACCTTTAGTGCAACAGCGAGCCTGAAGAGTCCCGCGCTATGGTCGGTCGATCAACCGACTCTGTATTCCACGATTGCGAGTGTGGAGACGGATGGCAAAATACGCGATGCCGAGCGCGTAAGTTTTGGCGTTCGCAGCGCGCGCTTCGATGCGGATAAGGGATTTTTCCTGAACGGAAAATCGCTGAAGATCCAGGGCACCTGCAATCACCATGACCACGCCGGCGTGGGAGCGGCGCTGCCTGACCGGCTGCAGGCGTTCCGGATTGGCGTGCTGAAGGAGATGGGCTGCAATGCCGTTCGTACATCGCACAACATGCCGACGCCGGAGTGGGTGGAAGCTTGCGACCGCATGGGCGTGATGATGATGTGCGAGACGCGCCAGATGAGCTCCAATCCGGAGGGATCGGCGCAGCTTGAGGCGATGGTGAAGCGCTATCGCAATTCGCCGTCGATCATCCTTTGGTCAATTGGCAATGAGGAGTGGCAACTACAGGATGGCGAAGCCGAGCAGGGCGCGAAGATTGCCGCCACCATGGTGGAGCGCTGCCACGAACTCGATCCGACGCGCGTGGTTTCAGCCGCGGTGAACGGCGACAATTCGAAGGGTGTCTCCGTTCCTCTGGATATCGTCGGCTTTAACTACCAGCTGATGTTTCCGGATCGTTTTCATAAGGCGAATCCCACGCGCCCACTCTACGGATCAGAGACGGCCAGCGCGATTTCAACGCGCGGCGAGTACACGACCGACAAGCTGCGCAATACCATCAGCGCTTACGACGTGAATCAGCCGGGCTGGGGCGAGACGGCCGAGACATGGTGGAAGTTCTACGCCACGCGCGAGTGGGAGGCGGGCGGCTTTGCGTGGACCGGCTTCGACTATCGCGGCGAACCCACGCCCTACGGATGGCCTTCAATCAACTCTCAGTTCGGCATTGTGGATATGTGCGGATTCCCGAAGGACACCTTCTACTACTACAAAGCGTGGTGGGGCAAGGATCCGGTGCTGCATCTGTTCCCGCACTGGAACTTCGAGGGCAGGGAAGGCGACGAGATTCCTGTGTGGGTGCACTCGAACCTGGATGAGGTGGAGCTGCTGGTGAATGAAAAAAGCCTGGGGAAGCAGGCTGTTCCGCACCTGGGACACGTGGAGTGGAAGGTGCGCTACGAACCGGGTGTCATCGTGGCGCAGGGTTTCAAAGACGGCAAAGTTGTGATGACGGAAAAGCGCGAGACCACCGGACCGGAAGTTGCGATCAGGCTGAAAGCCGATCGCACGGAGATCAATGCAGACGGTGAGGACGTGGTGGTCTTGACCGTGGATGTGTTGGATAAAGAGGGCCGCGCAGTACCGATCGCGTCGAACATGATCGCATTCAACATATCGGGCGCAGGCAAGCTCATCGGCGTGGGCAACGGCGATCCCAACTGCCAGGAGAGCGACAAGGCGTCGAGAAGGTCTCTGTTTAACGGATTGGCGCAGGCAATCGTGCAGGCCACCAAACAGCCGGGCGATATACAGATTGAAGCTGTGTCGGCGGGCGGGGGACGCTTGACTCCAGCGAAGCTGACAGTGAGCGCAAAGGCGGCGGAAGCACGTCCTGCCGTGTAAAGAGCGCAACAGAACGAATCATGCAGGAATATGAATGTCCGCGTTGTTTGCGTTCAACGAGGCGTCCGGCTCCTGGGTTCCGTTCGCTGTGGCAGCGGATTTTTGTGACTCGGCATGTTGCTTTTCGTTCCTGAAGTCGGAGAAGTGGACCACGTTGTCGTAGGCGTCCTTGATTACATCCTGTAGCGGGATGACGCTTCCGTTGACGCGCTGCTCGTCCAGCAGGTCAAGATCGACATCGGCAAAGATCATCTGCTCCTGGTTGACGGTGCCTTCGGCGGCGATGCCGTCCCGTGCGAAGAAGTAGTCGGACGGCGTGAGGATGGCGGCCTGGCCGTAGTTGGCGGCCATGTAAGGAACCAGCGTGAGGTTGCCCACGGTTCCGGTGACGGCGACGTAGATCTGGTTTTCGATGGCGCGCGCCTGAGCGCAGTAGCGGACTCGGCAGAAGCCCTCGCGGCCGTCAGTGCAAGAGGGGACGAAGAGAATCTCAGCGCCGGCCTCTGCCATCACACGCGCCACCTCTGGGAATTCGATGTCGTAACAGATGAGGATGGCGATGTTGCCAAAGTCGGTGTGGTAAAGGTAGAGGCCGTGGCCGCGGCTTAGCTGGTAGGGTCCGCTCTCAGTGGGCGTGAGGTGGACCTTCTTCTGCCGGAAGACCTTTCCATTGGGCGTGAAAAGGTGAGCGGCGTTGAAGACTTTGCCTCTCTGAATGACCGGATGCGTGCCGGCAATGATGTAGATGCCCGTCTCCTGTGCCAGGCGCATGAAGAGCGCCTCATATTGGGGCGCCATGCGGGCAAGGCGGCGTACGGCCAGCGCCGGAGCGGGCTCGTTGATAAAGCTGAGAAGCTGCATCGTAAAGAATTCTGGAAACAGGACGAAGTGGGCTTTGTAGTCTTTCGCGCTTTGCACGAAGAACTCGACCTGGCGCGCAAAGTCGTCAAAGCTCGAGATGGGCCGGACCAGGTATTGGACAGCAGCGATGCGGACACGCCGCGGGCGCGGAGACCCGCGCAGGGCCTCGGCGGCCACCTGCTCCAGCGCGGCATGTTGCATGTTTGCCTGCAGGCTGACTGAAGAGGTGTACTCCGGATTCAACCATTCCAGCAGCGTGGCGAAGCCGTTCGATTCTTCGTCCTGCATGTAGGCCGGCACCACATCGAGCACAACAAGGCCATTCTCAAGCTGGAAGGTGAGAGCGGGGTCGCGCCGTTTGCCGGCAACCACTTCGGCAACGTACTCCTTCGCGGTCATCTGGCTGGCGATGGCGGAGTAACCGGGAATCCGGCCGCCGGTGAGCAGCCGTTTGAGCGCGCGCTCGCGGATCAGCTCTTTTCTGGCTTTATAGAGCAGCGTTCCGATTCCGAGTTGGCGTGCGTTAGGATCGACACCCATATCCGCGCCGTAGAGTGTTTTGCCGAGCGGGTTGTGCGTGTCGAATGTTCCTTGCCCGGTGATGGAGGACCAGTTTGCCGATTCGGCATAGTCGTCCCAATCGATGAGCAGGGAACTTGCCGAGCCTAAAACGCAGCCGGCAGTGTCCTCGACAACGAACTGCCCTTCGGGAAATATTTCAAGATGATGCGCCAGGTGGGCGGGGCTCCAGGGGATCTGTCCTGGGAAGGCGCGAACCTGAACCTGAATGACCGACTCGATGTCGGCGAGGGTCATTTGACGGACGCAGAACTGATTGACGGGACCATCTGGGGCAGCCATCGTTGAATGCTCCTCGATTGAGCAGGTTGAGCATCCGTGAGGCTAATAGGTCCTTGTGAATCCAGTATGAACAGGGCGACAACGACAGCCACTGCTGCAGGTTAGAGCATGCCTTGCTGGATTCCAACAGGTGCATGCCTGGAAGGTTGGCCTGTTCTTAACAGACCGAAGTGAAACCACGCCGTTTTCCCGGGTATGCTGCTAGTGAATGGCGATCTTGCTTGTATGCGCGGTGCGCTTGGTGCCGTTTTCAGTGATCGATTGTTCGCGAACCATTGCTTCCAGGTCATCGCTGAAAAAGAGGACCCGGTTCCTTCCAGTTCTCTTTGCCGCATACATTGCTCGATCCGCTTTTTGCAGCAAGGAGTCGATTCCTGCGCCGTCGTTGGGAAAGGTGCTGATGCCAATGCTGGCGCCAATGACAATCTCATGTGTGTCGATTTGGAAGGGGGCTTCTAGAGATTCCATCAGGCTCACAGCAACTATCATTGCGTCTTCACGATTCTGCAAGTGATTCAGGATGACGGTGAACTCGTCCCCTCCGATGCGCGCCAAGGTGTCGGATTCCCGTCCGCGGGACCGAAGGCGTTCTGCTACCCCACTCAACAGCAGGTCGCCGACAGCGTGGCCAAAGCTGTCGTTGACCAGCTTGAAGCCATCGAGGTCGATGTACAACAAGGCCAGAATGCGGTCGTCGCGTTTGGCGGCCGCCAGACTTTGTGAAAGACGATCGAACATGAGCCGGCGGTTGGGCAAGCCGGTGAGCTCGTCCACAAGGGCCTGATGCTTCAGTTTGGCCTCGGCTTCTCTCCTGGCACGATCCAGTTGCTGCAGGTCAGAAAGCATTCCATTGAATCCAACCACGAGTTGGGCAACCTCTTCACTGCCTCTCACAGAGACCGTGGTATCGAAGCGCTGCTCGCGAGCAAGTTTGCTCATGGCCGTGGAGAGATCTTCAACGGCCTGCGCCGTTTGAGAGGCTTTCTCCAGAGCGATCGTCTGCGTGCGCATGCGACGGCGCAGGGCGCCGCTCCATATCAGCACCGCAGCAAACAACAGCACCAACGGAAGTAGCAGAACGAGCGCCATTTGTGGTGTCCAAAACGGCGCATTTTGCACCACGGTTACATCTTCGGGCGAGCGAAGCAGGAGCTTGAAACTGACCGGGTCTTCCTGGGTCAGACGGTAGAGTCTGGTGGAGTCAACCTGTGCGGAGCAAACACCGATGAGCCGCAGAACACTGCCTTCGCGGAGTTTGGCCAGATCGGTTTCGCTTTTCGGGGTCGTGAGCTGTGCCGTGAAGGTTTGAAGGCCGGATTGCAGAATCAGGCTGATGCTGTCTGCCCCTCGCAACACCGTCAGCAACCGGGCTGTTACTGAAACCAGCTGCGCGTCGTCATCTCCACTCAGAAAGGACGATGCAGTGGTGATTTTCGCCAGGGGTTGCGCTCCTCCGGCCACGACGCGAAATGTCACATCGGTCAATACCGGCGTATACGCGCCAACCAGTGTGGGATAACCTACCGCTTCCACGCTTTCTCCCGCGCGCAAAGGCCGGGCATCGGCCTGAACCTGCACTCCGCCACTTGCGTCTTCCAGGTAGAAGAAGTCGCGCCCGGCCATGGTCACGGTGCCCGCAACTTTGACGCGGTGGCCGCTCCTGGCGTGAGGGGAGTAACGCAACAGGGACCCTATGGGCGTGGCCTCCATGTCGAGCGGATGAGGCGCAGGCGGCTCGAGGGCTTGGATCTGTGACGAGTCTGAAATCATCAGCTGGTATCCGATTAGCTGCCGGCGCGAGTTAAAGAGGTCGTTGAACACGCCGCGAATCCGGACCTTGGTGTCGTCCAGGGTTCCGGGGTCCAGGGGAACGGGAAGAACCGGCGGGCCGCCCACGTGAATCTGCCCGATATCGGTCTGGAGGTTGAACATCGGGTTGCGATGGTCAGGATTGTTCATCAGCTGAACGCGATGAATCAATCCGTCTACGGTAACGAAGCGCGATTCAAGCTCTCCAGCAACAGCATTGTCCGCAGTTACGGGAATCGGGACGGGAAGCGGGGCCGGACCCACAATCTGCAGCTTCGGAGCAACGATTACGGGAGCGAATCCCCCCCGCCCGGTCATTCCGGAAATGGTCACCCGTTGGCCCGGCTTCAAAGCAGGGTAGTGGCCGGAGTACTTCACGAAGATTCCTGCGGCGCTGTCCTGACACCAGAACTGTTCCCATACGGGATCAACGAACGTGACGACCGCAGTGACCCGCAACGGTAGACCTTGCGCGGCCTGAGAGGGCGACAGTGCGCTAATCTCTGACAGGCTGGCGAGAGGCGCAAGGGCGCTTGCGGCCGCATTCTCGGCGTCAGCCAACTCGGCCGGAATCTCGGTGATCTGTGCGTGGGCTAGATTGATCGCCATTCCGTCCACAGCAGGGAAGCCTTCCACCTCCACGGCCGATCCGACCTTTACCGTGCTCGGTCGGGAAACGCTGCATTCGATTGCGCCCCAGGCATCTTCAAGCAGGACCGAGTCTGGATACACAGCGGCAATCCTGCCCCTGATTCGGATGCGATGGTTTTTGCCGACCGCCCCTTCTCGATAGAGGGCGCGGATGGAATACAAAGGGGAGCTTTGCGGAGCGGGTTGTTCCACCGTCACGTCCTTGCCGGAGGTGACCCAGACCCGTTTGGAGATCAGGTCGCCGCTGGAATTACGCACTTCTTCGGGCACGCCCAGAACGCGGATACTCGCGTCGACCAGCTTCGAGTAGTCCCGGTCAGGCTGTGCGATGATCAGGTCTGCTGCGGCTTTAGCATCCTGGATGGTCA
>CAYZVG010000036.1:0-13741 GCA_964481595.1 uncultured Occallatibacter sp.
CGGCCCGAGTAGCTGCGCGAAATAATCCGCTGCCCGCCGATGTAACCGTCGATGCGCAGATCGCCCCAGTTGTTCACCGCGCTGCTCAGGTCGGCGGTAAACGGCGGATACTTCAAATGAGGAAACTGCGCGCGGTCTGGATCGGCCTCGGCCACCAGCCTGCCGCCGATATAAAACTTCAGATGCTCGCAGTTCGACGAAACCAGCGCGCGCGTAAATCCCACGCTCTCGTCGCCACGCGCCCAGTGGAACGCCGGCGTCATCACCACTTCTTCGTCGGGATCGCACTGCGAGCGGTAAAAGCCCGCGGCTGGCTTGGGCTCGCGGAAGATGTCCATCACGCCGTGGTAGCAGATGCGGTCGCCCGAGCCAAAGTTGCTGTGCGTGTTGTAGTCGAATGCGCACCAGCCAATGCCGCCCGCGTACTGCGCGTTCGAAGCAAGTTGGTCGTGGACGCGCGCATGACGCACGGTTTGCTCGCGCAGCCGCGCAATGTTGTCGATCGTCTTGGTGGGGTAAGTGTGGCCCACAAACTCCGTGTTCAAGTAGAGTGCATGATTCGGCGCGCGCAGCGGAAAGCCGAAATCGTTCATCGTGAACACATCTTCAAGCAGCTCGGAGTCGTACAGGTAGCGGATGCCTCCTGTTTGCCGCGTGGGGTCCAGCTCATGCGCAAGCTCGTTGGTGCGCGTGTACAGTTCGTGGTTGTCCTGTGACTCGTTGATGCGCACGCCCCACAAAATCACCGAAGGATGATTCCAGTCGCGCCGGATCATGTCCCGAACATTTTCGACTGCCAGATCCTGCCAGCCCTTATCGCCTATATGCTGCCATCCCGGAATCTCTTCGAGCACCAGCAATCCAAGTTCGTCGCACGCTTCAAGAAAATACCGCGACTGCGGATAGTGCGACGTGCGGACAATGTTGCACTTCAAATGATTGCGCAGAATCACCGCGTCCTGCCGCTGCACGCGCGCCGGCATCGCCGCCCCAACCCAAGGATAGGTCTGGTGCCGATTCAGCCCGCGCAGTTTCACGATCTTGCCGTTCAGTTCGAATCCCTGCGGCGTGAACTTCGCTTCGCGAAACCCGATGCTGCGCTCGTCGCTGTCCAGCACGTGCCCGCCTTCAAGCAGGCGAACCACCAGCTTGTAGAGCTTCGGCGTCTTCAATCCCCACAGCTCAACGGCTCCCAGATTGTCCAGATGCAGCTTGACCGGCTTGCCGCCATCGCCGTCCGTGGTTTGCAGATCTCTCGCCGTTGCCGCAAGCTGCCGGTTGCCATCGTAGAGTGTCGCTTCCAGCCGAAGTCCACTAGCCGCTGCCTGCTGCGCGCGCTCAAGAAAGCAATCCACATCGAGCGTTGGATTTGCAGATAGAACTTCCTTCGGCTGCGCAAAAACGTTCTCAATAAATGTCTGCGAAACCAGCCGCAGATGTACCTCGCGATAGATGCCGCCGAAGGTAAGGTAGTCGATCTCGCCGCCGAAAGGTGGAATGTCCGCGCGTTCGGTCGAGTCCACTTCAACGGCCAGCACATTATCTCCGTCCCAGTCGATGTGTTCGCTCAACTCGAAGGAGAAAGGCGTGTAGCCGCCCTTGTGTTCGCCCAGCCGCACGCCGTTCAGCCAAACCGTAGCCGCTGTCATCGCGCCCTCAAAATCGACGAAGATTCTGCGGCTGCGCGCGCCGCCCGGCATGCGGAACCGCCGCCGGTAAATCGACACAAACTCGTAGGATTTGTCGTCGAAGCTATGCCAGGGCAGCCGCACGTTGGCGTGGGGAAGAGTGATCCGCGCAAAGCTGCTGTCGTCAAATTCGCGCTCGTGCGCCGCCGGAGTGGCCGCCGCGCTGTACCGCCAGCGCCGATTGAACGGCAGCACTACGCGCCCCTTCGCGCCCGGCGCGTTATCCGCCGCGTAAGCCTGGATGGCCGGCGTTACAGCCGTGGTTGCAATCAACGTTCCGGCAGTCTTCAAAAAATCGCGGCGATCCATAAGCCTTCCTTGCCCGTTAACTGGTGTGCTGTCCCGATAGTTCCAATCAATTTGCTTGTCATCCTGAGCGAAGTTTGGCGCGTCTTTTGCGCCAAACGGAGTCGAAGGACCTGCGGTTGCCTTTCGCTTACGATCCTATGAACTTCAGGGACACCATAGTTCCGCATTGCGTCCCCCAAGGCGGCGAGCGATGCAGATAACCGCGAGTAGTTTAAATCCTCTCCCCGTCCACGCTTGTCTATGCCTCCATGCGTTACCCTGTTCGAGAGTAGATTCCATGCGCCTTACCCCAATCCTCCGCGCCGCTGTCCTCGCCATTCTGCCGTTATTCGCGCAGTCATCCCCGGCTCAGTCCGCCGCGTTCGATTCCGCGCTCCCGCTTGTGCATGTCGATCACGGTCCGAATACCGCCATGGCGCAAAGCGCGCATTATGTGGTGCTGGTCTCGTTCGACGGTTTCCGTTGGGACTACGCAAAGCGCGACCGCGCAACGCATCTTCTCAGCCTGGGCGCGCAGGGCGTGTGGGCGCCTGAAGGCATGTTGCCCAGCTATCCATCGCTCACTTTTCCCAATCACTTCACTATTGTTACTGGACTGTATCCAGAGCACCACGGCCTGGTGGCCAACAGTTTCATCGATCCCGCTCGTCAGGCGCACTATTCCATGGCAGATGCTCAGGCTGTGCAAGATGGATCGTGGTACGGCGGCACGCCTTTGTGGAGCCTCGCCGAGAGTCAGGGTATGCGCGCCGCATGCATTTTCTGGCCAGGGTCTGAGGCCGAGATCGCCGGCTTTCGTCCCACCTGGTACGCGCACTTCGACAGCAATACTGACGCCACTCCAGCCGTCGAACAGGCGCGTATTCGCAACGTAGTTACGCTTCTACGCCTGCCCGCTGAGCAGCGCCCGCACTTCATCACCATCTATTACTCCGAGCCCGATCACGAAGGCCACCTCTACGGTCCCGACGCACCGGAGACGCGCGTCGCGGTCGTAAAGATGGATGGCATCGTAGGCAAGTTAAAGGCCGCGCTCGATGCTACCGGACTTCCCATTGACCTGATCGTCGTCAGCGATCACGGCATGGCTCGCGTAGACGGTCCCTGGATCACGCTCGACCAGT
This sequence comes from uncultured Occallatibacter sp., assembly GCA_964481595.1. Taxonomy (GTDB): domain Bacteria; phylum Acidobacteriota; class Terriglobia; order Terriglobales; family Acidobacteriaceae; genus Telmatobacter. Next base: position 3,122 of record CAYZVG010000036.1, read on the forward strand.
TCGCCGATCTCACCGGCGTTGACGCGGTGGGCAGTTTGCTTTACGACAAAACCGAAGAGGATTCTGCGCGCGTCTACAATCAACTCAAGAAAGCTTCATCGCAGTTTGTCGTCTATCGGCGCAAAGGCATGCCTGCCGAACTCAACTACAACCAGAATCCGCGCGAGGGCGATCCCGTTGTCATCGCAACCGGGCCCTACGCGATTCGCGCTCACGCTCCGCCCGCCGGCAAACCCGACGCGCCGCCAAATGCAGGAATGCATGGCTTCGATCCGCGCAAAGTGCCGGAGATGAAGGCCAGCTTTTTCGCCGCAGGCCCCGATATCGTTCAGGGAAAAACCGTCGCACCGTTTGAGAATGTTCATCTATATCCGTGGATCGCGCACATGCTCGGCCTTACGCCTGCGAAGAACGATGGCAGCCTCAACATCCTCTCTGGCACGCTGCGCGATGGCGGCGTCGAAGCCCCGGACAATGCACAGAAATAGAACGGATGTATGGAGCACAAATCGATGAGTCTCGTGCTTGGCATTGACGCTGGCGGTACACGCACACGCGCTTCAATCGTAGAGAATGGCAAGGTCCTTGGCTACGCTGAGAGCGGTTCCATCAAGCGGCTGCGCGTGGGCGCGCAAGCGGCGGAGGCCAATCTGCGCGCCGTGCTCAAGGATGTATACGCAAAGGCCGGAGTCACAAGTGTAAGCGCAGCCTGTTGCGGAGTTGCCAGCGTCAGCATGCCGGGAATCGTCGAGTGGATCACGGCCGTCTTCAATGATTTTTCCGTCGAGCGTGCCGACATCGTAGGCGACCAGGTAATTGCGCTCGATGCGGCCTTTCGCGGCAGCGCAGGAATTCTGCAAATCGCCGGCACCGGCTCCAACACCATTGGCCGCGCGCCCAACGGCGACCAGGAGCGCGCTGGCGGGTGGAGTTCGCGTCTCGGCGATGAGGGCTCAGGCTATTGGATCGGTCTGCACGCGCTGCGCCGCGCCTTGCGCGCCTACGACCGCGAGCAGCCCACGAAGATTCTCGACAAAGTATGCGAAATCTGGAAGACCCCGGACCTCGACGATCTCATCAATGTCGGCGACGGAACGCCCGGACCCGACTTTGCCGCGCTTGCACCGGCGATTCACGAACTGGCCGTGGCCGGCGACGCGGTAGCTCGCGGAGTTCTCAACCAAGCCGCCGATGACCTCGTAGAATTCGTTCTGCTGGTCCGCGAAAAGATGAAGCGCAAGCACAGCATCGATGGTGAACTGCCTCTAGCGTGGACCGGCGGCGTGATTGAGAAGATGCAGATTGTGCGCGAATCGTTCTTCAATGGCCTGCGTGAGGCCGCGCCCGCCATGCCGGTTGCAGATAAGCCAGCGGTACCGCTTCAAGGCGCTCTCTGGCGCGCGCAAAGACTAGTCGATAATGTTAAATAGCGCTTCAGCTTCTGTGTGCGCTACGGTGGCCGCATCCAATACCGGCTGCCGTGTCGGATAAAGTGAAAGCTGAGACAATGCAGGCCGACGAGGATCTTCACAATCTATTGCAGCGCGTGTTTGGCTTTGCCCGCTTTCGCCCAGGGCAGGAGGAAGTGTGCCGCGCCGCCATCGCAGGCCGCGACCTGCTGCTGGTGATGCCTACCGGGGCAGGGAAGAGCCTCTGTTATCAACTGCCCGCCATCGCGCGCGGCGGCACGGCGCTCGTCATCTCGCCGCTCATCGCGCTCATGGAAGACCAGGCCGCCAAGCTCGCGTCGCTCGGGTTGAGCGTAGCCCGCATTCACTCCGGTCTCGATCGCGCCGCGCAGCGCCAGGCCTGCGTCGAGTATCTGCAGGGTACATTGCAATTCCTTTTCATCGCGCCTGAGCGGCTCCGCGTGCCGGGCTTTGTTGAGATGCTTGCCAAGCGCCAGCTCGCGCTCATCGCTATTGACGAGGCGCACTGCATCTCGCAATGGGGACACGACTTCAGGCCCGATTACCGCATGCTCGGCCAGCATCTGCCAGCGCTGCGCGGCCCTCATGATCCCGCTCCCGTGGTTGCGCTCACCGCCACGGCCACGCCTGAGGTGCAGGCCGACATTCTCTCGCAGCTCACCATGGACAACCCCCTTAAGTTCATCCATGGATTCCGCCGCGGCAATCTTGCCATCGAGGTGGTCGAGCTTTCAGTGCCGCAGCGCGCGCAGACCATCGCAAGTCTTCTCGCAGATCAGGCGCGCCGTCCTGCCATCGTCTACGCTGTCTCGCGCAAGCAGGCTGAGCAACTGGCAGAGGTGCTCGCCGGCCCGCCCTCAAGAATCGCCGCAGCGGCCTATCACGCCGGACTCGATCCAGACCGCCGCGAGCGCGTGCAGCGCGCCTTTCAGGCCAGCGAACTCGAAGTTGTCGTGGCCACCATCGCTTTTGGAATGGGCATCGACAAGGCCGACATCCGTACCGTCATCCACGCCGGACTGCCCGCCACACTCGAAGGCTACTATCAGGAGATTGGCCGCGCCGGCCGCGATGGCGCGCCCAGCCGCACTTACCTCATGCACTCCTACGCCGACCAGCGCACCCACGGCTTTTTTCTCAATCGCGACTATCCACCAGTCGCCAATCTGAGCAGTGTTTACCACCTGCTGGGCGATGAACCGCTGCCCGTGGATGAACTGCGCACAAACTCCAAAATGCTTGAAGAAGAGTTCGACAAAGCTCTTGAAAAGCTTGAAATTCACGGCGGCGCTCACGTAGATTTCGGCGGCTTAGTCACGCGTGGTCCCGCCGGCTGGAAGAAGACCTACGCCATCCAGGCAACATTCCGCGCCGAGCAATTCGAGAAGGTGGTGCGCTTTGTCGATTCGGCCGAGTGCCGTATGGCGGCGCTGGTGCGCCACTTCGGCGATGTTGAAGATGCAAGCCGCGGCTGCGGTAAGTGCGACATCTGCGATCCGGCAGGCGCTGAGCTAAGGCAGTTCCGTCACGCCACGGCATTCGAGCGGCAAGTGGTGCAGTCGATTGCCGACGAGTTGCGCCCCGTCAACTACCTCACCATCGGCCAGTTGCAGAAGAGCCTCGATCTTGTTGGGCGCTTCAGCCGCGACGAGTTCGAGCAGTTGTTGAACGCAATGCTGCGCGCCGAGTTGATTGAACTGGAAGAAGCGGAGTTTGAAAAGGACGGCGACATTATCCGCTTCCGCAAAGTGCATCTCACCGATCGCGGGCTTGCCGTGCGTCCCGCAACGCCGATTGCCTTGCTCATCGCCGATGGCATTGTCGAAGCATTTGGCGGAAACGCATCCGCGCCTCCGCGCCGGAAGAAGACCGCCGCGAAGAAGACAGATGCAAAACCGGACGAGCCAGTCAAGCTTTCTGCTGAGAGCGAAGCTCTTGCTGCGCGGCTGCGCGAGTGGCGCGCTGCTGAGGCAAAGCGCCTGCGCGTTCCCGCCTATGTGGTGATGCACGATCGCACGCTGAATGCAGTTGCTCAGGCCAGGCCTGCAAATCCGCGCGAGCTGTTGCAGATCGATGGAATGGGTCCAGCCAAAGCCGAAAAATTCGGCGCGGCAATTCTTGAGTTATGCGGCGTTGCCTGAATGGAAAAAGCCTGATGGGAACGTCGTCCGTTGCGGGCGCTCCCATCAGGCTCACTCCTGCGAGTCAAGCTTTCTTATGCAACCCGTTCGATTGTCACCGACTCCAGAACCACCGGCTTGTGCGGCTTGTCCTGCCCGTTGCGCGCCACCTTCGAAATCTTGTCGGCGATATCCTGTCCTTCCACAACCTCGCCAAAGATGGTGTGCTTGCCTGTAAGCCACGGCGTCGCCGCAACGGTGATGAAGAACTGGCATCCATTCGTGTTCGGTCCGGAGTTTGCCATGGCCAGCTTGCCCTTCGCGTCGAACTTGTGCGGGGAGCCCTTGGTCTCATCCTCGAAGCGATAGCCGGGTCCGCCCATCCCCGTGCCAGCCGGGTCTCCGCCCTGGATCATGAAGTCGGGAATCACGCGATGAATGATGGTGCCGTCGAAGAGCTTGTCCTTCGATTTGTTGCGCGTCGTCGGGTGCGTCCATTCCTTCTGGCCTTCCGCCAGTTCGATAAAGTTCGTCACGGTGATGGGCGCTTCGCTCTCGAACAGGCGAACGGTGATCTTGCCCTCGGTGGTGTTGAAAACAGCGTAGGTTCCTTGAGTCAGTGCCATTGAAGCTCCTGTATTCCAGCGAGGTTCAGATGTGCGCAATCCGCGCTGCTGTCCCTCGTTCGTGTTGAGGATTAAGGTTGAGGGGTCTGAGGCATGGGTACCGCTGGCGGCAACTCCTGTCCTTCCGGCACAATGGTCATCTTCTTGAGCACCACCGGCGTCAGCGGCTTGTCGCTGCTGTCGCGCGGAACGCGGGCAATCGCCTTCACCACCGCAACGCTGGCATCGTCGCACTGGCCAAACAGCGTGTAGTGGCCGCTCAGCGAGTCGTATCCTTGCTCGGTAATGAAAAACTGGCTGCCGTTGGTGTTGGGTCCGGAGTTGGCCATGGCCAGGCGGCCGGCCCGATCGAAGTTAAGGTTGGGATTGAATTCATCGTTGAATGAGAAGCCGGGATCGCCCGTGCCGGTGCCTGTCGGGTCGCCGCCCTGGATCATGAACTCCGGAATCACGCGGTGAAAAATGGTTCCATCGTAGTACGGCTTGTGGTGCTGCACTTTGCGTGTCGCCGGATCGGTCCAGTCCTTCGTCCCCGTGGCCAGGCCGATAAAGTTGGCCACCGCCAGCGGCGCTTGCTTTTGATAAAACTGGCACGTGATGCGGCCCATTGAGGTGTCGATCACCACCGTTGGACCGTTGGGCGCAATGTTCATCGGCAGGTTGGACGTGGGCGCATCGGGCAGCTCCTGCGCCGCAGGCGTGGACTGCTGTGCATTCGCTGCAGCGAGTGCAGTCAGACAAAGAGCGGAAATGAGAAGCGACTTTCTGTTTTTCATGCCGGCTTTGAGGTTAAATCATACGGCGGGGGCGGTGCCAGCACTCTGTTGCGAACTCTTTGATCCGGGTTATCGTAGTACTACGTGTCTGACCGCATGAAGTAGCACCGAAGCTGGGTGCCCCAGGTCTCGATTTTGAGACCTGGGATAGCACGAACCAAAGCTCCGAAACTGAGCGGTCGAAGAACAAATTGAGGATTTTCACAATGCGCCTTACTCGTTGCTTCTGCGCGGCCCTTGTTGCCGCGGTTCTGTGCTCGGCCATCTTTGCTCCGCTCTCCACCGCGCAAGCCGCTGGTCCCGTGCCCGCGGCGGAAAAGGCCACCGACAAGCCCACTGACGTAAAAGCCGACCAACCGCCGCTGCCGCCAGAAACCCACGTGCAGCAATCCATCCAGCTTGACGGCAAAACACTGAAATACACCGTCACTGTGGGCGCAATTCCCACGCGCGACCAGGACGGCAAGGTCGCCGGAGAAGTGGTTGTCACCGCTTACACGGTCGAAGGCGAAAACCGCCCCGTCACCTTTGCGTTCAATGGCGGACCGGGCGCGTCCAGCGTCTATCTCAACTTTGGCGCAATCGGCCCCAAGCATCTGCGGGCCGGCAACGAGGGCGACAGCCCCTCGGATCCTGCCGTGCTCAAAGACAATCCCGGCACCTGGCTCGACTTTACCGATCTGGTCTTCATCGATCCCATCGGCACCGGATTTAGCCGCGCCACGGTCTCTGAGGACCGCGCCAAAAAACTCTTCTACTCCGCCGAGCCCGACGTCGAGTATCTCTCCCGCGTCGTCTACGATTGGCTGGTCGCCAACAACCGGCTCGGCTCGCGCAAATATCTGGTCGGCGAAAGCTATGGCGGATTCCGCGGTCCGCGCATCACCTACTTTTTGCAGTCTCAGCTTGGCGTCGCCATGAACGGTGAGGTCCTCGTCTCGCCGTATTTGAATCCCAGCATCGATCGAGACGGAGACCTCTCGCCCATTCCGTGGATGCTGACTTTGCCTCCCATCACAGCGGCTCATCTTGAACGCGAAAACAAGCTCACCCCCGAGGCAATGGCCGATGTGATCGCCTACACGCAGGGCGAGTACGCGACGACGCTCATCAAAGGCCGCGCCGATGCCGACGCCCAGCAGCGCATGATTGCGCGCGTCACTCAGATGACGGGGCTTGATCCTGAGTTTGTGAAATACTCCGGCGGGCGTCTCGACACTGAAGCTTATCTCCGCGAGGTCTACCGCGAGCAGGGCAAGCTCGGCTCGGTCTATGACTCGAACGTCACGTCATTCGATCCGTTTCCGTTCTCGCCAGATCAGCGCGCCAACGATCCCATTCTCGCCAGCATCATTGCGCCCATGACCACGTCCATGGTGGACTTTGTCACGCGCACCATCGGCTGGAAGGTGGATGCCCGCTATAACGCGCTCTCTTATGACGTCAACAAGCTCTGGAATCGCGAGGACGAAGCGCTGCGTTCCGGCTCGGTCACTGAGTTGCGCCAGGCAGTCGCCGCCGATCCCAAGCTCCGCGTGCTCATTGTTCACGGATGGAACGATCTGTCGTGCCCGTTCATGGGCTCGATTCTTACCGTCGATCAGATGCCGGTGATGGGCGATGCCACGCGCGTTGCTGTGCGCGAGTATCCCGGCGGCCACATGTTCTACACGCGCGAGTCAAGCAGCCTGGCGCTCCGCAAAGACGTAATGGAGATGGTCGCCAAACACTAGCGCGGTGTCTCCGACGCCCGTGGAAAGCAACCGCAGATCCTTCGATTCACCACCCCCCAAACTGAAAGGCGTTTGGGGCCCCGTTCGCTCAGGATGACAGCGGTGGTTTTGGTAGGAACTTTTGGAGCAGGACAGTAGGGTTGTGAGGGCGTAGAGTTCCGTCGAACCTTAGAGCCCCATATCTCGATCAAGCACAGGAAATGGGTGCCCCATGTCTGGATTCTCAGACATGGGAAAGCAAGAATTGAAGATCGGCGTTTGTTTTTCGGCGGTCTTTTGCTGACTCCACGCCGGGTTCTACGCCCCGCTCAATTCTCTGTCGGCGTCTTCTCCACATGATCCACGATCAACTGTAAGATCGGAGCTTTGCGCTCTTCGAGTTTCAATCCAAGATTCTCTACCGATTTGTAAACGCTCGTTCCGCCCGCTGGATCGGAAGCGGTAGGAACAGGTGACTGGCCTGCATTGCCCGCGCCAATCATGCCTTGCGCGTTCACCATGGCGAGAATGTCGGTCATCGAGAGATCGAGCGAGATCTGGTAGTTGCCTTTCAGCCCGGTCTGGTTCACGACCTGTCGTCCCGGGCCACCGCCGGTCGACATAACGCTCGTCAGCATATCGGCCAGTCCATCCATGGTCACCATGGTGGATTCGATGTGCACGGTCATGGTCCCCATGTCGATCTTCTCCTTGACCACTCCCTTGGATCCCATGTTCATGTCGATCGATCCGTCGGGACTGACCTTCATGCGGATGGAGCCGTCCGCTCCTGGGATCTTCGTTTCTCCTGGTTGCAGTGGTGCGTTTTCGTCAATAGGCGTGGCCGCGGGCGATTCCTTCATCTTCGGCCCATCCTTGCCGACAACCAGCGCGAGCACCTTATGTTCAGAAGTGTCGCGATGCACCGCGAGCTTGAACCGCTCCGCAAGCAGCGTTTGCAGCATCGCCGGTGCGTCGTTCTTGCTGGTGCCCTCGGGGAGCTTGGCCTGGATATCGAAGTGCCCTGAATCGGTGAGCGCCGGAGCCAGCCAGTCCGGACCGGTGATCTGGAAGGCCTTCACGCCGTAGGCGAGGGCGATCAGGTCTTTGAGCGTCATGTAGGCGTAATTGGCGCGGTCGCCCTCGATACTGGGCCCAAAATGCGGCATATTGCCGGACTGAACCTGTGCGGCGAGCTTTTGTATGTCGAGCGGCGCAGAAGGTTTCACGCTGGCTACTTCAAAGCTGAGTTTAGGGCCTGGCGTTGAGCTGGGTGCGGGCGTGGTTTGTGCAAGGCACATCGCCGCGGCCAGCAGCGGAACCAATGCGCTGGCAATTGGGAGGGCTTTCATGTGTGCGCCTTTCTTTGCCGCAATTATATCCTCGCGCAGCAAACATCAAGGCGCATCGATGTTCTAAGTTAGGGGAATTGCATGAACAGGGAATAGAAGCTAGAAGCGTTGCCGGAGTTCACGTCGCCCTTCCAGGGCTGAAGAGGTCTGCTGGACCGCGTTCCCAGGACTGCGCTGCGCTTGTCCTGGGCTATTTTCCGTCCTCCCTCCGGGAGGAAATGACGTGGTCGATCATGCTCAGCGGACGAGAAGAACCATCTTGATTCATATAGACATTCACGCGATTGCCCTGCTTTCTAAGTGCAGGGCTCACACAATCTTCAAAAATCTATTCGGCGAAAGTCCCGCGCCGGGGAACACTATTTCCAGATTGCTCGCCCCCAGCGTTTGTGAAACCACTTCGCCCAGCACCTGCCTGTAGTCGGTCGTCAGCACCAGGTCGCGGCCTTCGTTCAGTTGATCGTTGTCCAGCCCTGGCCAGCGTCCGTATACCTTGCCGCCCTTCACCGTGCCGCCCAGCACAAACATTGCGTTGGCATGGCCGTGGTCGGTGCCTCCGGTGCCGTTTTCGCGCGCCGTGCGGCCAAACTCCGACATCGTCACCAATGTAATGTTCCCCGCCTCGTCGCCCATGTCGCGCCAGAAGGCGGAGATGCCCGCGGCAAAGTCCGACAGCCGGTTGGCGAGCTGCCCGTTCACGCCGCCCTGGTTCTGGTGCGTGTCCCAGCCGCTCACGTCGGTAAATGCCGCTTCAACACCCAGGTTCGCCTTCAGCAGTTGCGCAATCTGCTTCATGCTGTTGCCAAAATCCGAACCTGGATAATTCACTCCAGCCGCCGGCGTGTACTGCGCCGGATTTGCTGCGCGCAGCATCTTTACCGCGTCGAAGGTCTCGTCTCCTGCCGGCCGCAGCAACTTGTCGCCGGTGTCGGCATACATCGCCTCAAACGCGCTCGCGGCCGGTGATGGCGTAGGCCCTTTGCCGGCAATCGTGAATCCGTTTACGTTGTTCAGCGCAATTGCGGGGATCTTTCCGGCCAGCGTGCGCGGCACATCGGCTCCCAGCGCCAGCGCGCGAAACGCCGTGTGCTGCTCGCATGTTCCAGCGCAGCGATGGCGCAGGTCTTCGGCCTGCAGAGCGCGGTTCAGCCAACCATCCTGCGTGCTCTTCACACCCGGCGTGCCTGACTCCATGTAGTCCTGCGCGTCAAAGTGCGAGCGTGTCGAATCTGGCGAGCCGGCCGCATGAACAATCGCCAGTTGTCCCTGCCGATACAACGGCTGCAGCGCCGCAAGCGAGGGATGCAGTCCGAAAAATCCATCCAGATCCAGAACATCAGTCTGCGGAATCGCAATGCTCGGCCGCATCGAGTAGTAATTCTTCTCGCGATAAGGCACAACCATGTTCAGCCCATCCGCCGCGCCGCGCTGGAAGATCACCACCAGCCGCCGTCCGCGAATTGCCTCGGTCTCAGCCATGACCGAGCGCACCAGAAAACTCGGAATAGCCGCCGTGCCCGCAATGGCAAGCGCGCCCTTGTGCAAGAAAAATCTGCGGTTCATCTGCATCTCTCAACTCCTTTGGCCCGTACTCGCTCGCACTTCATCCAGATCCATGACCGCTCGTACTTGAACAACTCAGTGTGTCCCCGGTCTTGATTGTGAGATCGGGGGCACACCTACACTCCTACCGGCGTTGAAACTCCGGCGAGCCGATCAGCAATCCCGCCAGCACCTGATCCTGTTTCTCCAACTGATTTGCATTCCGCGCCGCATTATTTGGCTTTGCCGCAGCCGTGGCTGCTGCTGAGGCTGTCGTGCCCGTCTGCACTGCAAACTGTTCCAGTGCTGCGTTGCGGGTTGACTGGCTTGCTCCGCCCGGAATCAGTTCCGCCTCCAGCCGAGTTTCTTCCTCGGTGGGAGTAGGAGTTGCTGCCGCGTCCGGTCCGGCCAAATCCGGTAGCGGAGCCCATCCCACCACAACTCCCTGCACGTGGTTTGCAGCCAGGGTCAGCGCAAAGTTCATGCGGTCTACCAGCGCTCCCGTGCTCACCCAATCTGCCGCATCCCACTTGTACCCCGTCGGCGGAATCTGCCCATATACCGGCATGCCCAGTTGCCGCAGCCCATTGTTGATCCCCTGCAAATTGCCGACGCTCGCGTTCGAGGCGCGCGCCGCAGAAACGACAAACTCCAGCGGCGTTTTGACCTTGGCTCTGTAATTTGCCTTCGCCCAAAACTCAGGCGCGTGGAACATGGCTCGCATCGTCTCTGCGATATCGCCGTCGCTTGCCAGATAGGCTTTGGCCATGCGGTCCACCAGCGCCTGCGGAGGATCGTCCGACACAAACCGGATCGCCAGCTTGCGCGACAGGAACTCCGCCGTCTGCGGCCTTGTCGCCAGCATGTGCAGCAACTCGCGGCCTTCCAGTTCTCCGTCTTCTTTGAACTTTTCGCCCATCACCGTCTTTGTTCCCGGCTCATGGCGATTGGGATTGAAGGTGAACTCGGCGTCGTACAACGGCCGGTCAATGCCCCAGCCGGTAAGAATCCGCGCCGCCTGGATAACATCGGCCTGCGTGTAGCCGCCGTTCACGCCCACCG
>CAYZVG010000037.1:0-13686 GCA_964481595.1 uncultured Occallatibacter sp.
TCAACTGCTCGCCGTGCGGACCCAGCACGTAGGCCGTTGTGGCCACAAAGCCGTTCACCGTGGTGTCGCAACTCCAGGTGGAGATGCTGCCCTTGGCCACGCGGTTGCCCTCGGCGAGCCCAATTGCCGAATTGCGTGCGGAATCGTGGGTTGGGACCACGCCTACATCCTACATCCTTATATCTCAAAGGCGAGATATGGGCGACCTAGCCGTGGATAGGAAGAATTTATTGCGCGCCATCGCGATTAGGTGCTGGGTTATTGCTGGGGCTGCTGGGGCTGCTGGGGATCGGGGCGGGGGTGGGTGGATTTCCATTTGGCGGCGCGGGATTGGACTTCTGCTAGCTCGTCTACTGTGATGTGCGCGCCCATCATCTGGAGGTAGGCGGCGTACTGGGCTTGCTTGGGGCCCTTGACTGCGGCGGCGAGGTCGAGCCAGTAGTAGGCCTCGGCGTAGTTCTGCGCGACTCCCTGACCGAAGGAGTAGAGGGTGCCCATGGTGGACTGCGCGGAGACGTCTCCCTGATCGGCGGCCTTGAGATACCATGCGGCGGCCTGGACCATGTCGCGGTCGAACCCTTGGCCTCCGTCGCGATAGAGGGCGGCAAGACGCAACTCGGCGGGAATGTCGGCCTTGTCCGCGGCTTGGCGATACCAGGCGACGGCCTGCTGCAGATCCTGCGGCACGGTTTTGCCGGCGGCGTAGGAATCGCCTACGGCTACCTGGGCTATGGGATCGCCGGCGTTGGCTTTCTGGAGAAGAACGGCGTCGATTTGGGCGCCGGCGTACTGCGCAAAAGCCGAGATGAATCCGCACGTGAGCAGCACTGCCGCGATCCAATACTTTGATTGCATAAGGTATCTTGCCTGCATTGGAATTTCTACTCCGCGCTGCTGGCGGTGAGGGCGCGGAACTCGAACAACATGCTCATGCGCCAGCGCAGGATCATTCCAAAAGCCAGGACGAAGAAGAGCGCAGCCGTCTGCTCGACGCTCATGTAGGCATCGAGATAGCTGCGAGCGGCATAGCGGACGATGGCCAGGCCGACGACGACGGCGAAGAATGCGCCTGAGCGCTTCATGACGATGACACTGCCCTCGCGATGGAGCCGGGAGGTGGCCAACAGCGGAAAAGCGAGGGCGATGGCTCCGATGAGAAAGGCGGACAGAGCCCAGAGCCAGGGGACTCGGAAGTTGGGAACGATGAACATGCAGAATCCGGTGGACATTCCCAGGGGGGGAATGATGATTTTGCGGAGGGTTACGGCCGTGCGGCCTTCGCGAATTCGCCAAATAAGAACGCCTGTGAAGCCCGCAAGCGCGGTCAGGGCCGACCATCCGACCGGTAATGACAAGGAAAGATCCTCCATAGACAGGATACCGGCATGCGGTTGGGTGCGCCAACGGGACGGGCGAGGCGGAGGGTTTTGTCTTAGAATTCTAGTATGACCGACCGGATGTCTTTGACCCTTGCCCAAGCCGACCCCGAAGTAGCCGCAGCACTGGACCAGGAAACCCTCCGCCAGCACGAGGGACTGGAGATGATTGCCAGCGAAAACTTTGTTTCAGAAGCGGTGCTGGAAGCTGCCGGCTCGATTTTTACCAACAAGTATGCCGAGGGGTATCCCGGACGCCGCTACTACGGTGGCTGCGAATACGCGGACGTGGTGGAGAACCTGGCGCGCGACCGCGCCAAACAGATCTTTGGCGGCGAGCACGTGAACGTGCAGCCGCACTCCGGCTCGCAGGCGAATGCGGCAGCGTTTGCGGCAGTGCTGCAGCCGGGCGACACGATTCTGGGACTGGATCTGGCGCATGGCGGGCACCTGACGCACGGGCACCGGCTGAGCTTCAGCGGCAAGCTGTATCGCACCACTTTCTACCACGTGCGCAAAGACACAGAGACCATCGATTACGACGAGATGGAACGGATTACTTTGGCGGAGAAGCCGAAGGTGCTCATCGGCGGGGCGAGCGCTTATCCGCGGCTTTGGGACTTTGCGCGGATGCGCGCGATTGCCGACAAGGTGGGCGCTTATTTTGTCTTCGATATGGCGCATATTGCGGGGCTGGTGGCGGGCGGCGTGCATGACTCGCCGGTGCCCTATGCGCACATTACGACTACGACCACGCACAAGACTCTGCGCGGACCGCGCGCGGGGCTAATCATCGTGGGCAAAGACATTCAGGTGGGCGCAAAGCCGGAGCAGACGCTGAGCAAGGAGATTGACCGGACGGTGTTTCCTGGGCAGCAGGGCGGGCCGCTGATGCACATTGTGGCGGCCAAGGCAGTGGCCTTTGGCGAGGCGCTGCGGCCGGAGTTCCGCACCTATGCGGCACAGATTGTGGCGAACGCGCAGGCGCTGGCGGAAGGACTGAAGCAGAGCGGGTACCGGCTGGTTTCAGGCGGGACTGACAATCACCTGCTGCTGGTGGATGTGTTCGAAAAGGGGATTCTCGGTTCAGAGGCGGAGCTGGCGCTGGGCAAAGCCGGCATTACCGTGAACAAGAATTCGATTCCCTGGGATACGAATCCTCCGCTGAAGCCTTCAGGGATACGCATTGGCACACCGGCGCTGACAACGCGCGGCATGAAAGAAGCCGAGATGCGCACCATTGCCGGGTGGATTGCCAAGGCGCTGGAACAGCGCAACGACGACGCGGCTCTCGAGCGGATTCGCGGGGAAGTGGCGGAGATGGCGAACAAGTTTCCGCTGTATGCGTGGCGGCGCGCGGCAGAGGCTGTGGCGCAGTAGGGGTTAAAACCCCTCTGATTGAATGGCGCTTATGCGGCACGACTGAAGTCGTGCCCTGACGCTTCTTGCACTCCTCTTGAATTCCGCAAGTGACTACTGGGCTACCCAGTTTATGTGCTGGATAGGGATGTGAGTCACGCAGCGTTCAGCTTCGGCACAACTCGATGCAACAAGTGGCACGCATGAGCGCAGCTATGCACCTTGAAGTGGCTCATATATTCTTGAGGAATGAATACTAGTTCCATTCTCTCCCAAATTGATGCTGAGATTGCAAAACTGACCGAAGTGCGGGCACTGCTCGCGACCGCCGGTACGAGCGCTTTGAAGCTGGCCCCGCTGGCTGAATCGGCCGTTGCGGCAAAGCCGAAGAAGAAGCGTGTGTTGAGCCCCGCGGCGCGGAAGCGCATTGCCGAGGCGCAGCGCAAGCGCTGGGCCGCAATTAACGCCAAGAAAAAGTAAGAAAGACACGCGCCGGCTGATTGAGCAGACGTGTAACTTGCCGCGGTAAAAGCCGCAGTGCGAGCTGGCGGGCGTGTGTGTCCGACGGAATGCTATGACCGGATGGATTCGTTCGTTTGGGCTTATGTGGTCTCCCACCCTTTCACGATAAGGCTGTGAAAGGATGGGGCACCCGGCGATCTACGGATGCTATTGACATGTGTACGTCACCTTTCTAGAGCCAGAGCGAAGGCAGGGGGCCCACTCATATCGTTCACCCTTTTCGATTGCACGACAGACCGTGCCCCATTCAAAACCCGTTCTTTGCGTTTTGAGTGGGAGTGCACGAACCCCAATACGCCCGCTCATCGCAAAAAACGCGATGAACGGGGCACAGCTCTTTCCTGTTCGCCGTCATTCATCAACTCATTTGAACGGGCCACCTGCCTGGTAACGGGTGAGTTTCGCCATGACGAAAGAATTCTGCACCCGGTTTGATGGTCGCGGTTTGTGGTCTCACTGCAGTGGTCAGAGACGAGGAAAAGACGGCGGGTTGAGGTTCGTGGTTCCCACCCTTTCCACGATGAAACTGTAGAGAGGATGGGGCATCCTGTTTTGTTGGTTGATTAAGTCTTGAAAAACTTTGGGTGCGCCATCGGCCAAGCTATCCCAGGTCCCCAAAAGCGAGGGACCTGGGGCACCCAATTTTGGTGGTTGAACTCACAGCACACCGGTACCTGGACCACCCTCTGGAATTGAGATTGCGATTCACGCCAACATCTTACATTCCACATCTCAAACGCGAGAGGCGACGCACCCATTTTCTGAGATACGTTGAGACACCGAAAGTCTTGGAGCGATAGCTTCCGCCGAATGACGAAAATGCGCCGCGGCTCTAGCCGATTCCGGCCATGACCAACATGCGTGGCTCGGTCATCTCCTGCATGGCTGAGCGGATTCCTTCGCGGCCCAGGCCGGAGTCTTTCACGCCGCCGTAGGGCATGGGGTCGAGACGCCAGTTGGGCGTATCGCCGGCGATCAGCGCGCCTACCTCAAGTTCGCGATAAGCGGTGAGGATGCGGCCGGCGTCGCGCGTCATGAGTCCTGCCTGCAGTCCGTACCGGGAGTGATTGACCTCGGCGAGGGTGTGCTCGAAATCGTCGTAAGGCTCAATAACCACCACCGGGCCGAAGACCTCTTCGTCGCGTACCTTCATGCCGGGCTTGGTTCCGGTGAGCACTGTCGGCGTCACCATGGAGCCGTTGCGCTCGCCGCCTGAGACCAGCTTTGCTCCGCCTTCGACAGCCTCTTTGATCCATGCTTCGACGCGCTCCGCATCGCTGAGACGGATCATGGGACCAATGTCGGTGGCTTCGTCGGCGGGGTTGCCGAGCACCAGCTTTTTGGCGTGGTCAACAACCTTCCACAAGAACGATTGATAGATGTTGCGCTGCACAAAAACGCGCTGCACGCCGATGCAGGATTGACCGGCGAACGAGAATGCGCCAAGGGCGGTGCGCAATGAGGCTTCGTCCAGATCGGGCCAGTCGTCGTGAACGATGAGAGCGGCATTGCCGCCCAGCTCAAGCAGTACGCGCTTGCGGCCGGAGTGGGCCTTCAGCTCCCAGCCCACTTTGGCCGAGCCGGTAAAGCTGACCAGCTTGATGCGATCTTCCTTCTCCGCCAGCCATGCAGTGTCGGCATTGCCGAGGGTGAGGACGGCAAGCGCTTCGTTGGGCCATCCCGCTTTGAGAATGACCTCACCCAGCGCCAGCGCGGTGAAAGGCGTTTGCGGAGCGGGCTTCAAGATGATGGGGCAGCCTACGGCGATGGCCGGGGCCAGCTTGTGCGCCGAAAGATTCACTGGAAAGTTGAAGGCGCTGATGGCAAGAACGGGTCCCACGGGAAAACGCTGCACCAAACCCCAGCGGCCTTCGTTGCCTTCAGTCAGGTCAAGCGGAAGACTCTCGCCGCCGAGCCGCGTCGTCTCTTCAGCGGCGGTTTTGAAGGTGAGCACGGCGCGATCGACCTCACTGCGTGCCTGACGAATGGGCTTGCCGGCCTCGGCGACGATCAACTGCGCGAATCGCTCTTTTTGCTCGATGAGCGCGGCAGCTATATCCTCAAGAATTTCGCGGCGCTTCCAACGGGGCAGCGCGCGGGTGCGGCGCAGGCTGGCCACGGCATGATGTACGGCCTGGCGCGCGTCTGCTCTGGTGGCGATGGTGACGCGGCCCACCAGCCCCTGGTCCCACGGAGAACGCACTTCCAGCGCATCTCCGTCAGTCCATTCCTTGCCGCAGAGCAAAAATCCCGTTTGCGATCCCGGCCGCATTTTCATTGTTCTCTGGCTCCCATTCAAATTCTGCTCTTTATGGTACAGGCACAGAGCACGCCCTGGGCTACGCAACACTGAGCCGAGGTTCCTTTGCCGACAAGAGAAACCGATGCGGGGGAATGCGAAAAACATGGTTCCCGATGCGGTACACTCCTGCCATGATCAACAATGGGCGCAGCCGCAAGCTGCCCTTCGATCCCGATGAAGCTATCCGGCATTTGAAGTCCGCCGATGCCAAGCTTGGCGCGCTGATTGAGCGCGTGGGCGCGTTTACACTTCGCCTTGACGCGTCGCCCTCGCCGTTTGAGTCGCTGCTGGAATCGATCTTGTACCAGCAGTTGCACGGCAAGGCGGCTGCTACGATTCACGCACGGTTCCGCGCGTACTTTGGCGGCGACCCCACGCCGCAGCTCCTGCTTGACACGTCCGACGAACCGCTGCGCGCGGCCGGGCTGTCGGGCAACAAGATCAAGGCGTTTCGCGATTTGGCCGCGCGCACTCTGGATGGGACGGTGCCCACACATGCCGCAATTCGCAAGATGACGGACGAGGCCATTGTGGAGCGGCTGACGGAGGTGCGCGGCATTGGCCCATGGACGGTGGAGATGCTGCTGATCTTCAGGCTGGGCCGGCCGGATGTGCTGCCGGTGACCGATTATGGAGTGCGCAAGGGATTCGCGTTGACCTTTCAGCGCGTGCCGAAGACGCGCCCGCTTGCGGCCGAGGATTTGCCCAAGCCGGAGGCGGTGCTGCGGCGCGGCGAGCGCTGGAGCCCGTACCGATCGGTGGCGAGCTGGTATCTTTGGCGGGCTTGCGATTTGACCTCAGTAGCACCCGCGGGACGGTCAAGCCGGGACAGCGCCTAAAATAGGCAGTACGGCCCGATAGATATACATCCCAAGCGGTCGCCGATGAGAGCGAACATGGCCCCAGGCAAGCGTTTCGTGTGCATTCATGGTCACTTTTACCAGCCGCCTCGCGAGAATCCGTGGCTGGAGACGGTAGAGACACAGGACTCGGCCGCACCGTATCACGACTGGAACGAACGCATCTGCGCGGAGTGCTACTCGCCCAACGGCGCGGCGCGCATTGTGAATGTGAAGAACGAGATCACGCGCATTGTGAACAACTACGCGCGTATGAGCTTCAACTTTGGCCCCACGCTGCTGAGCTGGCTGAAGGAGAACGCGCCGCGCACCCACCGCATGATCCTGGAAGGTGAGCGGCGCAGCCGAAAGAACTTTCGCGGCCACAGCTCGGCCATGGCGCAGGTGTATAACCACATGATTCTGCCGCTGGCCAGCAGCCGGGACCGGGTGACGCAGATTCGCTGGGGGATTGCCGACTACCAAAGCCACTATGGCGCTACGCCGGAAGGCATGTGGCTGGCCGAGACGGCGGTGGACAGCGAGAGCCTTGAGCTGCTGGCGCAGCATGGCATCAAGTTCACGCTGCTTGCGCCGCACCAGTGCAAACGGATTAGACCATTCAAATACAACGCGAGCAAAGACGATCCGGCATGGACCGACACGCCAAATGCAACGGTGGACACGACGCGGCCTTATCTGGTGCGCTTTGCATCGGGACTTTCGATTGCTGTGTTTTTCTACAACGGCCCTGCATCGCGGGCGATTGCGTTTGAGGGGCTGCTGAACTCGGGCGATAACCTGGCGGCGCGGATCAAGTCAGGCTTTAAAGACAGCACGGAGACGCAGCTCGCGCATGTGGCCACGGACGGCGAGTCGTATGGTCACCATCACAAACACGGAGAGATGGCGCTGGCGTACGCGCTGCGGCTACTGGAGGCGGACAAGACGGTGAAGCTGACCAACTATGCCTGCTACCTGGCGCAGTTTTCGCCGGAGTACGAATGCGAGATTGTGGAAGATACGTCGTGGAGCTGCGCGCACGGCGTGGAGCGCTGGCGATCGAACTGCGGATGCAACGGCGGTAGAAGCGATTGGAATCAGGAGTGGCGTAAGCCGCTGCGCATGGCGCTGGACGAGCTGAGGGACGGCCTTGTTCCGCTGACCGAGCGGCTGGGCGCTGCGATGTTCCGCGATGTGTGGGCCGCGCGCGACGCGTATATTCAGGTGATTCTGGACCGCAGCACTGAATCGGTGGATAGCTTTCTGGGGGCTCATGCAACGCATCCGCTCACAGAGCTGGAGCGGATTTGCGCGCTGGAGCTGATGGAGATGCAGCGCCATGCGCAGTTGATGTACACCAGTTGCGGCTGGTTCTTCGACGATATTTCAGGCATTGAGACGGTTCAGATTATTGCGTATGCGGCGCGGGTGCTGCAGTTGGCGGGCAGGCTTTTTGCGAACGACGCGGCGGCATTGGAGCCTGCGTTTCTGGCGCGGCTCGAAAAGGCCGTGTCAAACGTGCCGGCGGCAGGAAACGGCGCAAAGATTTACGAGAAATGTGTGGCGACGATGGAGCTGCAACTGGAACAGGTGGCGGCGCACTACGCCATCAGCTCGGTGTTCAGCGCGTTTGCCGACGAGACGGAGCTTTACTGCTTCCGCGTGCGGCGCATCTCGTACGACATCTCCGCATCGGGCAGGGGCAAGCTGGCGGTGGGCCGGGCACACATTGCCAACACGTTTACCGGACACAACCAGACCTTCTCATTCGCGGTAGTTCACTTTGGCGACCAGAATATTACGGCCGCGGTAAAGACTTACACCGATGCCGACGCGCCGGCGTTCGAAGCGTTTGCAAAGCAGGCCGCGGAGGGAGTGGAGCGGGCCGACTTTCCTTTGGCGATTCGCCTGCTCGACCAGTTCTACGGGAGCGTGAACTACTCGCTGACGTCGCTGTTCAGCGATGAGCAGCGGCGCATTGTTCAACTGATTCTGAACTCGACGTTGTGGGATATTGAGAACTCGCTGGCGACGATTTACCAGGACCACGCAAGCCTGCTGCACTTTCTGTCGCAGGCCGGGCTGCCCAAGCCGCCGGCGCTGACGATGGCCGCGAGCTTTGCGATCAACGCCGGCCTGCGCAGAGTGCTTGAGACCGACCCCATGGACCAGGCTCAGTTGCGCTCTTATCTTTCGCTGGCCAAGGCGGACCAGGTGAAGTTGGACACGGCGGATCTGTCGTATATCGCTGACCGGCGGATGAAGCGCGCCATGAGCGAGCTGCAGATGTCTGCGGGGTCGCTTGAGATGCTGGAACGCGCGCTGGGTCTTGCGCGCCTGCTGACGGAGATGCCGATCGAGCTGAATCTATGGCAGGCGCAGAACATCTGGTATGAGATTCTGCGCTCGTCGAGCTATGCGCTAACGGCTCTGGTAAGCGAAGACCGGCCGCGGTGGGAGAAGAGATTTAACGAACTGGGCGCCTGCCTTACGTTCAACACCGAGGCGATTCGCGCGGACCAGAAGGCGGACGTTGCGGCGAATTAACGCTGAGTTTAACTGGCCGGCTCGCGGTGGAGCTTTCCGTCTTTGAGGACGAAGCGATCTCCGCGCCATACGATGGTGTTGCCGGCCAGCCCGGCGATCCATACGGCCAACTGCACAAGGTCGCGCAGCGGCAACAGCCACAGGCTGCCGAGCACCTGGTGATCGCCGAGGACCTGAGCGCCGACGGTCATGGCCTGGGCGAGGCGCAGAAAAAAGCTGAGCGCAAAAAGCCAGAGACTGACAGGGCTTAATCCGCTGGCTAGCAGATTGAGCACGGCCCACGCAAAACCGTAGGTGACAATGAGGCCGAAGTAGCCGCCGGGGCGCGAGTCGCGGACGGTACGCGCCCAGCGCAACTGGTGGTCGACAAATTCGCGCCAGCGATAGGCGGGAACCGCGGTGGCCACAACTTCAGGGCAGAGCGCCACGCGGTATCCTGCTTTGTCTACGCGTGCGCCCATCTCGTAATCGTCGCCGAGATGATCGACAAGCGCGAGCAAGCCGCCGGCCTTTTCAAGTGCGTCGCGGCGGACGGCAAGAGTGGAGCCGAGACCGTAGTGCAGGCCGCCTTCAATCAGGCGGGAGAGCAGAACGCCGGGCATGAAGTCGGTGGCGATTCCCAGCGCCTCAAACCGCGAACCGAGAGTGCCGTGCGCCTGTCCACGGTAGAGCGCGGTGACCAGGCCGACGGGCGGCAGCGGGTTGCGCGCGCTTTGCACTGGAGGCGCAAAACAGCCCATGACGCGCGCCAGGTAGTGCGGGGAGACGGAGATATCGGCGTCGTTGATGAGCAGGAAATCGTGCCGCGCATGAAAGGACATTTGAAACAGCGTGCTGACTTTGCCGTTGGTTCCCAGCCGTTCAGGGCACTCGATGAGCTTGATGGCGAGGGAAGGAAACTCGGCCTGCAGGCGTTCGACGGCCGCTACGGCAGGATCGTCGAGCGAGGCTACCCCGAAGAGTAGCTCGAAGTCGCCGGCGTAGTCCTGGCGGCAGTGACTGCGAAAGGCGTCCATCATACCGGGGTCCACGCCCTTGAGCGACTTCATGACGGTTACGCCGGGGGTGAAGGCGGGCGCGGGCTGCCGGCTTGCATGGAGATAGATACGCGCCGCCAGGATGGAGGCGAGGAAGTAGCCTATCCCGGCCACGGTCATGGCCGTGGTGAGAATCTCAATGGCATGAGCTAGAGCGTGGGGCATCACCAGGGCAAGGATACAGCGAACAGGTCTTACTCGTAGCGAAGAGCTTCAATCGGGTCGAGGTTGGCGGCTTTCCATGCGGGATAGATGCCGAACACCAAGCCGATGGCGCAGGAAACAGTGAATCCGACGGTGACCCACAACGAGGAAAGCGTGGCCGGCAGATTGATGGGCAACAGGTAGACAATCCAGGTAATGATGGCACCGAGCAGGATTCCAACGATGCCGCCCAGAGCGCAGAGGGTGATTGCCTCGGTGGTGAATTGAGTGAGGATGGTCTTTTTGGTTGCGCCAATGGCTTTGCGGATGCCGATTTCGCGGGTGCGCTCGGTGACGCTGACCAGCATGATGTTCATAACGCCGACGCCGCCCACCATGAGGCCGACGCTGGAGACGGCGATCATGAAGGCCACCAGGCCACCGGTGATCTGGCCCCAGAGCTGGGTGAGCGAGTCGGGTCCGAAGATGTCGAAGTTGTCGTCGGCCATGGTTTTAACGTGGCGGCGGATGCGCAACAGCTCACGAATCTCTTCCTGAACGAGCGACTTGTTTTTGGCGTCGTCGTACTTGGCGTTGATCATGATCTCGGTGGCCTCGGGATGCAGATCGTGGAAGGTGGTGAAGGGGAATAAGGCCGCGTTGTCGTTGGGGTTCTTGCCGGTGCCGAGAGCCTGTTTGCGCTTGTCCATGACGCCGATGACCGTATAGAGGCCGGTCTCGATCGTTACTTCTTTGCCAATGGGGTCCTGAGTGCCGAACAGCTCATCGGCGGTGTCATAACCCAGCACGCACACTTTGGCGTGGCGCTGATCTTCCTGGTCGGTAAAAAAGCGTCCCTCAAGCAGTGTTGTATTGGTGACGTCGGCCACCTGCGCGGTGTGGCCTTCGAGCTGAGTGCCGGCGACTTTGTGACCCTGGTACTTAAGGCTGACGCCACCGACGAAAAACGCTCTCTGGTACGACGCGCGGGCATCGGCCGCCACCACGTGGGGCAAGTCGCGCACGGCGAGCGCATCTTCAAGAGTGAGGTAGCGGCGGGTTAACTGCTCGCTGGTGGGCTTCTCAACGCCAAACGGGATGCGGGTGACCCAGACCACGTTGGTGCCGAGCGAGCTGGCGAAGTCGCTGACGCGGTTGTTGAGTCCGTTGATGATGGATGAGATGGTGATGACCGTGGTTACGCCGATGACGATGCCCAGGATGGTGAGCCCGGAGCGAAGCTTGTTCGCGCGCAGTGTGTCCATCGCCATCCTGATCGATTCGCCGCCTTGTCCTCGTGCCATAAATAGCTCCTAGATGCTCCTAGTGTCCTGAGTCATTCATTCGCCCATCAAAGGCCCTGTCATCCTGAGCGAACAGGGCCCCAAACGTTTTTCAGTTTGGGGGTGGTGAGTCGAAGGATCTGCGGTTGCTCTTCAACGAACTTCCGACTCGCCACACTAGAGTTCCGCTCTGAGAGCGACCACCGGGTCCAGCTTGGCGGCTTTGCTGGCCGGATAAACACCGAAGAAAATGCCAGTTGCCGCGGAGACGAACAAACCGAGCAACACGCTCCACAACGCCACCGTTGTAGGAAAGCCGATGATTGCGGTGATGGCCTTGGCCACCAATACACCGCAGAGCACGCCAATGATGCCGCCGGCGAGCGACATGGTTGCGCTTTCGATGAGGAACTGCAACAGAACATCCCGCTGCCGCGCGCCGAGCGCCTTGCGCACGCCAATCTCTCTGGTGCGCTCGGTAACGCTCACCAGCATAATGTTCATGATGACGATTCCGCCAACCACCAGAGAGATGGAGGCGATGCCCACCACAACATCGAAGAACAGCGATGAGATCTGCTTCCAGATGTCCATGAAGGTGCTGTTGGTTTCAATCTCAAAGTCGTCGGGCGTGCCGGGAGCGTCGTGGCGGCGGGCCCGCATGAGCACCCTCACTTCGTCTTCTGCCTGTTCCATTGCCAGGGCATCGCCGTGAGCGCGCCCATAAATGCTGACTGCGTCGTTGCCACCGTAGGTCTGCTGGTAGGTGGTGATCGGCACACTGACCCAGTTGTCTTCGCTCTGGCCCATGATTTTGCCCTGGCGCGCGCCCACGCCGACGATGGTGTAGGGAATGCCGTCGACGCGGATCTCCTTGCCGAGGGGGTCACCGCCGCCCAGCTGGTTGTCCACAATGTCGTAGCCGACGATGACGCTGTGCGCGGCATGCTGCTCGTCGCCGGGGGTAAAGCCGCGGCCCAGCGCGATCTCGGTGCTGTTCAGGTCAAGCATGGTCCAGGTAATGCCGCTTACGGTGGTTCCCGTGGTGGACTCGCCGTTGTAGCGGACGCCTGCCGAGGTGGCCACCATGGCTCCCACTTCGCTGCACCGGAGGCAGTTGTCCTTGACCGCGTCGTAATCTTCCATGCGGATGAGCTTGCGCTTCTGGGACCTCATGTACTCCTCAGGACTGAGGATGACCGAGGAGGCCCGCGAAACGGAGAACACGTCTGCGCCGCGCGAGGCGAGCTTGCTGGCCACATAGCTGTTGGCGCCATTGACCATGGTGATGACCATGATGACCGACGCCACGCCCATGACTACGCCCAGGAGAGTGAGGACAGTGCGCATCTTGTTGCCCCACAGCGATTGCAGCGCGAGTTTAACGGCCTCGGAAAACAGCATGATCGAGCGGTCCTTCAACTAAAAGTGGCCACGGGCGGCTGGCCGGCGGGCAAATTCGCTGGCGAGTGGACGAGCCGTAACTCAAGTGTACGGAACTTCCGCGGTCCTCAGCGGCGGTTCGGCGTTTATTCAACCCGCGGCATTCCTCCCTGGGCGCAAAACGGTCAGCGGGAACGCTGGGGGGACACACTGCGGCAATTCTCTACTGAAGGATACGAAATCCGGGGCGATAAGGTTCCAAAACGCGGTGGGTTAGGCCGGCCGCAAGGGCCTAAATGCCGGAGCTGCCGAAGCCCTTTTCGGCGCGGGCCGAGTCTTCAAGGCTTTTCACTTCCTCAACCGGTCCGGTGAGAACGGGGACGGGGACCATCTGCGCGATCTTGTCGCCGGCGTTGAGCGCGACGGGGGCATCGCCAAGGTTGGTCATGAGGACCATGATCTCGCCACGGTAGCCGGCATCGATGACGCCGCCGGTGGTGGCGATGCCGCGCGCGGCCATGGACGAGCGGTCACGCACCAGAAGGCCCAGCGGCGCACCGGTGGCCGGGTGGCGCGCCTCGACGGCGATGCCGGTTCTGACGCGCACGGTGGCCCGCGGCGAGAGCTGCACCGCCTCAAGCGCAAACAAATCGTAGCCCAGATCTTCACCCGGATGGGCCACGACAGGCGCACGGGCTCCGGCTTGCAACAGCTTCACACGCAACATGATCCGATAGTACCGGATCGGCGGGGGCAGCGGGATGGCGATGGGGGCAAAAATGGTCAGCCCCGGCGGAGGTTGTCCGCCGGGGCTGTCATTGGTATTCGGCAAGAGGAACCTGTAAGCCGAATTCTGTCGTGTGCGGTCATTCCTCTAGACGCCGCGTTGCC
>CAYZVG010000038.1:0-13552 GCA_964481595.1 uncultured Occallatibacter sp.
AAGGTGCGCACGCCGCGCTCGCAGAGGATCACCTGGTAGTTGCCCTCGCTCATCAGATATTCGGCGGCCATCAGGAACTCGTCGAGCGTGGCGCTCAGCCCGCGCTCCAGCAGCACCGGCTTGCGCAGCCGTCCCGCCATGCGCAACAGCGAAAAGTTCTGCATGTTGCGCGCGCCAATCTGAATGATGTCGGCCCACTCGGCTGTCAGGCCGAGCGTTTCGCTGTCGACCGCCTCGGCGATGGTGAGCAGCGCGAAACGCTCGCGAATCTCCGCCAGGATTTTGAGTGTTTCAACTCTCAGGCCGCGGGATGCAGACGCGTGCGGGTTGAATGCGGCTGCGCGGAAGAATCGTGCGCCGGTGGCGGCAATCTGATCGGCTAGCTCGAATGCCTGTTCGCGGTTCTCGACCGAGCATGGCCCGGCGACGATGGCTAGATCTTTGCCGCCGATGGTTGCATCGGTGCCCGCAAAGCGGACGACGGTGTCGTCTGGCTTGGTTTCGCGGCTGGCCAGCTTGTACTGCTTTAGAACGCGGCGCACCTCGGCGACTCCCGGAAGTGTTTCCAGATCGCCGCGGCCGGCATCGCCCCTGTTGCCGGTGATCCCGACGGTGGTGTGGCCTTCTCCCGACAAAGGATGTGCGCGGAAGCCAATCTGCTCAATCGCTTCGCAAACCCGGCGGATATCCTCCTCAGTTGCCTGCGCCTTCATCACGATCACCATGGCTCACCTCCTACAAACCGCCAGTGTAAGGCATCGGTCGGGGAGGCTGCCGTGCGCGGCGCGGGGCGATGGAGGAATTTGAAGAGGGAGAGGCCGAAAAAAGCGGCCGGCGCGGCACGCTTTTTTGAAAGAGCGTGACGCGCCGGACATGAGGTTATCAGCGGAGGAACGTGTGCGTTGAAGATGAAAACGTTATGGCAGCAAAAAACATTTGTTTCAGTTGCTTGCTACTTGGTTCTGCCTGCGGCGCCGATATCCGATTTTGCGGCCACAATTGCCGGTGCGATCACCATTCCAACAAACGCCAGTGCGATTATTAGGTCGTGCATAGTTGTTCTCCCCGGAGGTCTCTGTGCAAGCAGGACACCCAAATATCATCGGCATGATTGGAAAATTCTTTAATACCACCGAGACCAGGGGGGATGACGCGATTGGGCCATTGCCTGAATCCCCTGGGAGGGGATGGCTCAATCGGCCAATGATAAGGGCCCGAGAGATAATTTAGACGGAATTCTTCCAAATGCCTGGCAAGATTAATTGCGGCATTTTCCTTCGGAATGTGATGCGCGGCACAGCCGTTTGGCTAGCATGGAAAGCGCTCGATGACTCGATGCGCTTTGTGCCGCTTTAGCGCGCTTTGCCGGCGCGTTTCTGCGCGCGCCACTTGAGCCCAATGCAGGCCAGGTAGCCCAGTTGGATGGCCCATGTGACCGCGTAGGCGGCAACCCTGAATTCATGATCGAGAATGGCTGCGTGATTCATCGGTATTCCTCTCCCGGCATTTCGCCTTCAGTTGGGGACTTCAGGCGTTGAGCGCCGCCGTTGCTTCGGCCTCGTCAATCTTCTGCTGCTTGCGTTCCACGTTGTAGCGCAGCACAAGGATCAGCGCGCCCCAGGCAAACCATGCCAGCATGTTCCACAGCAGCGCGCCAACCATCGAAGGGTCCATGCCCGAGCCTTCGCCGCCGCCAAACACCGGGGCGGGATGCTGGGTGCGCCACCAGCGGTTCGCCATGTACACAATGGGCACGTCGAGCGCGCCGAAGATGCCGAGCACGGCGGCCAGCGTTTGCATCTGCGGTCCGGCGGAAAACCTCCGCAGTAGCAGGTAGCTGACGTAAATGAGCCATAGCACCAGCGTCGTGGTCAGCCGCGCGTCCCACGTCCACCAGATGCCCCAGGCGCGCCGCGCCCACAGGGGGCCGGTGGTTAGACCGACCGAGCAAAACACGACGCCCACTTCTGCTCCGGCCAGCGCCCAGGCGTCTGCCATCTGCGCCCACTCCGGACGGCTGCGGCGAAACGACAGGTAACCGATGGAGCCGAGAAAGCTGATGGAGAAGAAGGTGAACGCCGTTGCGAACGATGGCACATGGTAGTAGATGATGCGGAAGATCTCACCCTGCATCGCATCGTTCGGCGCAACGTAAATCGCCTGGTAATAGCCCCAGACCATTAGCCCGGCAGTTACCGCGGCATAAAGACCAATTGCAAGTTTCTTCATTGGGGAATCCTGATGGAACCATTCCAGTGTACGACGGGAGGGATGCTTCGGGGCACGCGCTTTCCGCCGCGTTTACTCCGCGTGAAAGACCACGTCGAACAGCAGCAGACTCACGGTCGTAAAGATGATGTCGTAGCCGAGCAGCAGCTTGATCCACAGCATCGGGTCGCTTTCGCCGGTGAAGATAGCTCCCGTGGCCTGCACCATAGCCAGCAGCGCCGGAATGAAGATGGGAAACAGGATGAGCGAGAGCAGCAGCTCGCGATTGCGGCTGCTCATGGCCAGCGCGGCAAAAAAGACTCCGTTGCTTACCAGCGCCCAGGTGCCGAGCGGCAGCACCAGCAGCAGCAGCCAGGCCTGCCCGGCGATGTGCAGGTTGTAAAAGATGAAGAAAAAAGGCGCAAGCGCTACCTGCACAATGGAGACAAACAGAAAGTTCACAATCACCTTGGCCAACAGCAGCTCCGCTCCCGGTGCGGGGGCCATGCGCTGCGCGTCCATCACCTGGTGGCGGATTTCGCGCGCCCACGCCTGGTTAAGCGCGCTTACCGAGGCGAACATGGTGGCCACGCACAGCACGCCGCCGGCAATCTGTTGCGAAAAAGCGCCGCGCGGATCGAAGGCGATGGAAAACAGCACCACCACCAGCCCGGAGAAAAACAGCATGGAAATGATCGCGTCCAGCGAGCGCCACTCAATGCGCAGATCCTTCACAAGATGGGTCCACAAAGCGCGCGTCATCGGCGATGGCCCTCCGCGTAATGGGCAACTCCCGTGCTGACGTTGGCTGTGTCCTTGGTCAGGTCGGCCATCTGCGCTCCACCTTCGAGCGTCTGCGCGGCGCGCATGTAGTCGTCCGGGCTGAGAATCATCTGTGTACCGCGCACTCCGGCCGAAACGCTGATCTTGTCGAACAGGATCGCGGTCTCGTCAAGAAATACGGGATAGGATTTTTTTGCGCCAAACACGGTTACGCCGCCGCGAATGTAGCCGGTGAGCGGCTGTACGTCTTTGAGCGGAACCATCTCGGTTTTGCGCAGCGCGGCAGCGTGCGCCAGCTTTTTGAAGTCCAGCTCCGCGTCGCCGGGAATGACCGCGAAGACATACACGCCAGCTCCTCCGGTGGTCAGCAGCGTTTTGAAAACCTGCTCGGCGGGCATGCCAACTTTCCTGGCCACCGTCGTTGCCGACAGATCCTCGGGATCGACCTCGTATTCACGAAGCTCGAAGGGGATGTTGAGCGAGTCAAGCAGGCGCGCGGCGTTGGTCTTCATCGCGAGGGCCTTCCAGGCTCACCACCCCTGCGACCAAGACCTGTCGCAGGGGACCCCGGCTCAAACGATGCTACCCGTCCGGCGCGCAATGTAAGCACCCAGTCCGCGATGGGCGCAGCCAGTTCGCGTTGGTGCGTTGTGAGCACAATGGTGCGGTTGCCCTGGCGAAAGCCCGCTAACAGCTCCACCATCTGCTTTGCGCTTTCAATGTCCATGTTGGAGAAAGGCTCGTCGAGCAGCAGCAGCTCGGGTACAGGCATCAGCACGCGCGCCAGCGAGGTGCGCTGCCGCATTCCCTGCGAGTATTGGCCCACCGGCCGGTTCAGCTCAGGATCGAGACCCACCTGGCGCAGAACCTCGGCCGGCGCAAGACATTCGCGCTCAGGATACAGGCTGGCAAAGTAGCGCAGATTCTCGACCGCGGTCAGCTCGTCGTAAAGCATGGCCGCGTGGCTCATATAGCCGATGCGGGCGCGTGCCTCCAGCGGCTCAAGCTCGCCAAACAGCAGCACCTTGCCGTGCGTGGGCTGCAGCAGTCCAGCCAGAACGCGCAGCAGCGTGGACTTGCCCGCGCCGTTCTCGCCCAGCAGAACATAGCAGCGCCCCGGTGCCATGTCTAGCGTCACTTGGCGCAAGGCAGCAAAGCTGCCAAAGAGTTTTGATACTTGATCGAGCCGCACGCAAAGGGAACTGCCGTCGGTCTCGGAGGAGTTCGCGGTCATGCTTTCAATTCGTAGCAGTCTGGCTGGCGGGTGGAATCGTTGGCGCGGAACCCGTGGCGGTTGCCGGCTTGGCTGCTGCAGGCGCTGCGCCGGGTTGTCCGGGAGCGTACTTGCTGGCGCACTTGGCCTGCAGAGTATTGGCGTGGAACATGCCGTCGCGCCCATAGGTGCCGGCAGCCAGCGCCTGCGAATCGTCCTTGAAGGTATCCGGCGGCGGTTCCGAGCCTTTGTACTCCACCCGGATAGTGCGGCCGGTTGCGGCCTTGGGCGAGTGGCTCTCATACTCGTTCAGCACAAAGGTGACGTGGGGCCCAGACTGCTCAATCGAACCCGGCTGCACAAAGCCTTCCACGCGCAACTGGCTTGAGTAGGCCTTGTCGCCCATCTTGTTCAACTCGGGAATGGTGACGTAGTAGCTTTTGTTTGCACCAATTCCGGTGAAGGCCAGCCATGCGATCGTGCCCACGATGATGACGGCCGCAATCCCTATCCGCAGTGTGTTTCCAGACTTTTTCATAAATTCCGACATCTTTAACGATACGGGTCTATCGGTCCGGGGTCAACAGCGGCGGATTTGGGCTCAATGGCCGGGCGCGGGCCGGGAATCCCAGCGGTGCGCCCGTCCAAGTGAACGTTCCACTACACATTGCTTTTGTTGGGTTTAGCCATCTGCACCGCGGCGACGATGGCTGGAGTGACGACCAAAGCTACGTATACCATTGCGATAAGAAAATCGATCATGAACCGGGTCCTCTTGCGCAAGATGGAGCAAGTGCGCTTCCGGAAAAATCGGCGCAAGGGCCTGAAAGATGAGATGAAGTTGAGCGCGGCGATGAGAAACCATCCACGCAAAAACGCAATGGCCACCTGCGATTCCTAAAGCGGGAGTGTCGTTAGAGCATTTTCGCCCTTGATATAAACTTCCGTGCCCCATCCATTCCACGTTTTTCTGCGGAATGGGTGGGAATCCAATGAAATTTCGGTCTACACAGTTTCCGAAAATGATCTTTGCGGAAAGCTGCTGCTCAAAAAAACTACTCAGCTCCCGCCAGCGTCTGCGCTGCGCGGTCAAGCACCGTGGCCAGCACATTTAATTGTGCCGCGGCCAACCCGGCATTGTGCGCATCAATGGCCTCGTTCACGCCCGGAATCACCACTGCGGAGTAGCCCGTGTATTCTCCCGGCGCAAAAATCGTGTGCCGGTACCAGGGGCGATTCGGCAGGCCCGCCGGCCAGATGAACGCGGTCTCGGTCTGGCGCAGAGCCTGGTTCAACCGGGCCAGGTCTCCGGCGGGCGCTGCTTGCAATGCCCGCACCTTCTGCGCCGCCGCGGCAAGCCTTCCGGCTGAAGCTTCTGCGGCGGAGAAATCGAGTTGGAGCCCATCGTCGTTGGCCTTGCGCTTTGCTGCGCTAATGTAGTCCGCGATTTCGTGCGCATAGGTCACGTAATCGAGCGGCAGCACGTCGGCATCGGCCATGCGTACCGCTTCAAGCCCGAAAACGCGCGCCATCTCCTGCAGATAAACAAAGCTTGGATCGGCGTTTTCAATGAACCACGCGTAATCGTCGAACGTGGAGTGATAAACGCCATAAGGACCGGCAGAGGTCATGTCGACGGAAGGCACGCCCACGTGCTGGAAGAACGGCGTGAAGTCCGAACCCGAGCCAAGATCGCCGATATGCACTTCGTCGCCCGTGCCGCTCTCGCTTTTATTTTTTGATTTATCGCTGCTGGCCTGCTTCAAGCGCCACTGGTCGTAGACCGTTCCTCGCGCGGGGCTGGGAACCGAGCGCGTTACGCCGCGAACGAACTCTTTGAGCGAGGGCACTGCCGAGGCGCTGAAGTCGGGGCCTGACACGCCTTCATCCACGTTGAAATAGGCCACTGCTTTTTTGAGAGCATCGGCGTGCTGCTCCATCCATTCCGTCGAACCGATGAGACCTTCCTCTTCCGCGTCCCAACTGCAAAACACGATGGTGCGTTTGGGCCGCCATCCCTGCTTGATGAGCGCGCCCACTCCATGCACCGCTTCAAGCATGGCCGCGGTGCCGCTGCTGGGATCGACCGCGCCATAGACCCATGCGTCGCGGTGATTGCCCACTACGACCCAGTCGTCGGGATAGGCCGAGCCTTTGACCTTTCCAATCACATCCCAGATGATGCGCCGCTGGTAATCCTGGTCGGAGACCAGATGGACGCGCACACCGCCAGGCCCGGTGCGGTAGCTGAACGGCAGACCGCCCTGCCATCCCTGCGGCGCTGTTGGTCCAGCAAGCGCTTTCAAGATTGGCTCGGCGTCGCGGTAACTGATAGGGATGGAGACGATGCCCGGCATGTCACCGCCCACGCCGGTGAAGTTGGCGATCCGCGCCGAGTCAGGAAGATCGAGCGTGGAGGCAACGCCGGGAGTCTCCGAGTCTCCCGGATACTTGAACAGATACTGCACCGAGCCGCGCTGCACGCCGGTATCCGGACGCCAGGGCCCGGCTGGATAAACCTCGCCTTTGGTAAAGCCGTCATCCTGCGGATCGGAGTAGAGCAGGACGCCGATTGCGCCGCGCTGCTCAGCTAGATAAACCTTGACGCCGCGAAAGTTGGAGCCGTAACGCGCAATCACGATCTTGCCGTGCAGGTCGATGTGCTGGGCCGCGAGCCGATTGAAGTCCTCAAGCCGCCCGTAGTTGGCGTAGACCACCTCTCCGGTTACATCGCCGGAGGCAGACGAGCCGTTGAAGGGCATCACCACGCGCGGATTATCCTGTTGCGGATCGCCCTCGACGTGTTCGCGCGTCGGCCCGCTCATTAGCAGCCGGCCCTGCGCATCGTAAGCCTCAAAGCGCACCGCTCTGGGCTGATTGAGCAGCACGCGATAGGGAACGATCTCCGTATCGAGGCCAGCGGCGCGGAACTTCTGCGCCATATAGTCGGCGGTCTTGCGGTCCTCTGGCGTGGCGGCCAGGTGCGGCTGTGCAGTGAGCGTCTTCAGATGCTGGCCGGCCAGTTTGGCGTCGGGCACGGCGAGGAACTTTTCTTCAATCCTGGCCTGCGCGCTAAAGTCCGCATAGCCGAAGACCGGCTGCGGCGCGGCCAGCGTTTGCGCATAAAGAGAAAGAGAGAATGAGAGCGGAAGAATAAGGGCGGAGAGAGAGAGCTTCATCTGCGAGACCGTTCCGATGCGAGTGTGCGCCTTGGCAGCGCGTTCAATCTAGCGCATCACACTCGTGTCCCGTCCCAGAGGTTCCTATCAAAACAACTGCAGTCATCCTGAGCGAACGGGGCCCCAAACGCTTTTCAGTTTGGGGGTGGTGAGTCGAAGGATCTGCGGTTGTTCTTCAACGGACTTCAGAGACATCGCACGAGCGCATCACAACAATGAACTCACAGCTTACACCATGGATTGAGGCCGGGAGCGTGCCCGGCCTCGCATGGGAAAGACGGAACTACGCCACCGGCTGTGCGCAATGAGAGCAGCGCTTGGCTGCGAGTGGAATGTCGCTGAGGCACTCCGCGCATTGCTTTGTGCTGGGCGCGACCTCAGGCACGGGCCCTTTGATTTTGGCCAGCAGTGAGTTGATAGGCAGCACCATGAAGAAGTACACCACAAACGACACAATCAGAAACGAAATGGCCGCATTCACAAAGTTGCCGATCATGATCGGCGTGCCGTTCACGGCGAACTTGAGGGCGCTGAAGTCCGGCTTGCCCACGATGGCCGCGATGAACTGCATCATCACGTCCTTGACCAGTGAAGTCACGATCGCGTTAAACGCCGCGCCCATAATGAACGCGACTGCCAGGTCGACCACGTTGCCACGCAGAATAAAGTCCCGAAATCCCTTGAGCATTTGCACGTTCTCCTCTTGCTTTTTCGGTTGGGGAATGCACGGCCTGTCAGGCTCGCGCCACTATACAGCCTCCTCATCCTACACGCAGTTCTGAATCGATGGAAAGCAGAAATGTTGCGGGCCAGGGCAATCGCACTTGAACGTCATAGTGGAGATTCGTTCGGACAAAGGGCCTTCAGATTGTCTTTTGGAGGGAGCAGGGGCATTTATGCCCCTGAAATCCTAGTGAACAGGAAACGGCTTTAGCCGCTGGCCTTTCAGCGTAAAGCGATGCAATGCCCGCGCCTGAAGGCGAGCCCGCATCAGGGGCATAAATGCCCCTGCTCCCTCCTCGCAAACCCCAAATAACAGAGCGCAGTTAGTGAAATTTTCAAATGCGATTGCCCTATTGTTGCGGGCAGAGTGCTTGCGTTTGATGATGCTTCAAGGTCTCAGAGAAAGATCGAGAGAAAGAGCACCATGGCCAAAATCATCAGTTCGGAGTAGAGGAGAATCAGCACGCCTGCGTGGTACAGGCTCCAGCGGGCGCGGAGGCAGCGCGCAGTTTCAACCATGCCCCAGCAGGCAAAGGGCAGGGCCGCAATCTGCCAGAGCGTGCCGTGAAGTTCCTCAATGTGCGGAAACCCGGCCAGCCGCAGGCTCAAGGCGAATGCGCCCAAAGACAACAGCACGCCGCGCGCCAGCGAAGGCACGCGGAGCCGGAAGAGATTGAGAGCCGCACCCACTATCCCGTTAGTGTAGAGCGTGCGGTTTAGCAGGCGCCTTTTATCCGGCAGCGTTTAGCTGGCCACAAGCTCCATCTGCTTGAGCGATTCAGCGTAGGGCGCGCGCAGCACACCGCGCTCGGTCACGATGCCCGCAACATACTTTGCCGGCGTTACATCGAATGCAGGATTGCAGATGCCCACTCCGTTCGGCGTAAGCTGCTTGCCGCCGTGGTGCGTGACCTCAATCTGCGGGCGCTCTTCGATGGGAATCTCGTCGCCGGTTTTGGTGGCAAGATCGATGGTGGACCAGGGCGCGGCCACGTAGAACGGAATGCCGTGCTCCTTGGCCAGGATCGCCACGTTATAAGTGCCGATCTTGTTGGCCACGTCGCCGTTGGCGGCAATGCGATCTGCTCCCACCACCACGGCCTTGATCTTGCCCGCCTTCATCAGGCTTGCGGCCATGTTGTCGCAGATAACCGTAGTGGGAATTCCATCGGCCATCAACTCCCACGCCGTGAGCCGCGCGCCCTGCAAAAACGGCCGCGTCTCGTCGGCGTATACGTGGATGCGCTTGCCCTGCTCGACTGCCGAGCGAATGACGCCGAGCGCCGTTCCATAACCGCAGGTGGCCAGCGCGCCGGCGTTGCAATGGGTAAGCACGCCGCCCTCATCTGGCAGCAGCTCTCCGCCAAACGCGCCCATCGCTTTGCAGGCGGCAATGTCTTCGCTGTACATGGCGTGCGCCTCGGCCAGCAGCCGCTCTTTGATCTGCGCGAGCGGCAGGCCGGAGTCGCGCAGGTTGGCGAACAGGCGCTTCATGCGGTCGATGGCCCAGAACAGGTTGACCGCTGTCGGCCTTGTGGACGCGAGGCGCGCGCAGATGCGGTCGAACTCGGGAGCGAACTCTTCTGTGGTTGTGGCCGTGGCTTTGAGCGCGCCCAGGGCAACTCCGTAAGCGGCAGAGACGCCGATGGCTGGCGCGCCGCGCACAACCATGGTGACAATCACGTCTGCCACCTGCTCATAGGTTGTGGCAAGCACATAGCTCTCCTCAAGAGGGAGCTTGGTCTGATCGATGAATTGGACGCCCTGCGGAGTCCAGGCAAGTGTAGGAATCATGCATGTCTAGTGTAAATGGAGCGAGGCGGGGAGGCAGCTTTCAGCTTTCAGGGAACCCCATGGCTCTGAGGATGGTTCCGCGATTCAGGCAGAGGATTTCGCTGATACGATTGTGCGCCGGTTGGGAGGGTATTGTTCGGCAACGCGCGCGGGTGCGGATCGTGCCGGTTACGGAAAACGAGGATAATGTTGTTCGAGGCTGAGGTGTTCACAAAAAAACTAAAAACCACACCGGCTCGTTCCGAAAACATGTCTCGGATTCGCTCGACGGACACCAAGCCAGAGATTCTGGTCCGGAAGGCACTCCACAATCTTGGATTCCGATTCAGGCTGCACGTGCGCGGGTTGCCTGGCAGACCTGATATTGTCTTGCCGAAGCACAAATCAATCATCGAGGTGGATGGATGCTTTTGGCACGGGCACAATTGTCCCGATGGCAGGATGCCGAAGACCAATCGTGGATACTGGATACCGAAACTGCTTCGGAATCGTGAGCGCGATGCCTCTAACAGGAGAAAACTTCGCCGTCTCGGATGGTCGGTTCATCGTCTGTGGGAGTGCCGCATCTGTGCCTGCAGCCAGGAGCAGCTGGAAGCGCTGGTCATCAAGATTCTCAATAAGTGACCCTCCTTTCCACATCCAGCCAAGTTCCATATGGGTAAACTGTGAGTAAGTCCATTCAAGGATGGGACAGTCTTATGCGTTCTGCTCCAAAAAGCGTCCCAGCCAAGACCGGCAGCGTGGTGTCCTCTAACAGGAGACTAAGACACATGCTGGAATCGATCGAGATTTGTGCCGGGGCTGGTGGACAGGCACTGGGATTGGACCTTGCGGGATTCAACCACAAATGCTTGGTCGAAATCGACCCGTTTGCCTGCGCCACATTACGGGCCAACCGTCCCGGCTGGAATGTAATCGAGGGAGACCTAAGAAGCTTCTCTGCGGTGGATTTCCGCGGCGTGGATCTGCTTGCTGGCGGCGTGCCATGCCCGCCATTTTCTAAGGCCGGAAAGCAGCTCGGGAACAGCGATGAGCGGGATTTATTTCCGGAAGCGCTTCGAGTTGTGGAGGAGTGCCGACCAAGGGCCGTAATGCTGGAGAATGTGCGCGGATTGCTGGATGCAGTCTTCGACGAATATCGCGCGAATCTCATCCGCACCTTCAAAAAGCTCGGCTACCATGCCGAATGGAAACTTTTGGTCGCCTCCGATTTTGGTGTACCTCAGCTACGGCCGAGGGTTGTGTTTGTCGCTATTGATTCAAGCTTTGTCGAACATTTCCGCTGGCCCCATCCTTCGATGCGCCTGCCTGCTACGGTAGGTGAGACGCTCTACGACTTGATGGCCGAGCGTGGCTGGTGCGGAGCGAAGATCTGGCGGGAACGCGCATGTGACATTGCGCCGACGCTGGTGGGTGGAAGCAAAAAACACGGAGGGCCGGATTTAGGTCCAACCCGTGCCAAACGTGCTTGGGCTGCTCTGAGCGTAGACGGCCATGGCATCGCCGCCGAGGCCCCAGAGCGCGATTTTGTCGGAATGCCACGGCTAACCGTGCGGATGGCGGCGAGGCTACAGGGATTCCCGGACGAGTGGAGCTTCGCCGGGAGAAAAACGGCGGCATACCGGCAGGTTGGGAACGCCTTTCCGCCTCCAGTTGCTAGGGCTGTTGGTTCGCAGATACTAGCAGCACTCAATGAAAGTGCAAAACGGCGGCTTCAATCGGCTTGAAGGCCGGAGGATAAATGGCTGAGCAGGGGAAGGCTAGGGGACGGGGATCTAGAAAACTGCTGAGGGAGTATTTTCTGTCGAACGTTGGAAGGGTTCTGACATCAGCAGAACTCCAGGCGGTGTCGGTCGGGGCAAGTGAGTGGGGCCGGAGGGTGCGTGAGCTTCGCAACGAGGAAGGTTATCAAATCCTGACACATAACGACCGGAGTGATTTGAGACCCGGCGAATACTTGCTTGAAAGCGGAAAGCCACTGCCTGCCTTTGCTCGCCTGATATCGAAGGAAACAAGGGCAATGGTCCTTGAGAGGAATGGGTATACCTGCCAGATGTGCGGCGCGGTTGCCGGTGAGCCTCACCCATATGATCCATCGAAAAGAACCCGGCTGCACATCGGCCATATCATCGACAAGCAAAAAGGCGGGTCCGACGAGCTTTCAAATTTGCGTGCGCTTTGTTCAGTCTGCAACGAGGGTGCGCAGAATATCTCTCCCAAACGTCCGGAATGGGTAGACTTGCTTGTTCAAATCAGACGGGCTCCTGCAATCGATCAGGTTGAGGCGCTGAAGTGGTTGATGAAGAAATTTCCGGCTCAAGCGAATGCCAATCTTCCGAGTGCCGATAAGTAACCGAGGAGCAATCCGCAGCCATCTCTTCTCGAACCTAACGCCAATTGCCCCGAGTTATGGCTGCTTGGCGGCTGAGGCGATGAGGGTCTGGAACTGGGTGAATCATGTGCCCTTTCTCCCTACCTGCCAAGCAAGTCATCTCCCGCCACCCGGCAAGTCATCCAATCATAGAGAGCGACAATTCGTATGAGGCCACACAATGCAGACTCCGAATCAAGTGCAAGAGCACATAGACACAATCGCGAAACATGAGCATGAGTTTCTGGCGCGAAGATCGCCGGCGGAACGACTGGGAGATCTGTCGGCTGCCGTCGTGGGCAATCTCGGATTTGTCGTTGCTCATATCGTTCTCTTCGTTTCCTGGATTCTGGTGAACACCTTGCATCTGGCGCGAATTCCGCACTTCGATCCCATGCCGTTTTCGCTTCTTGGAACCGTTGTTGCCATGGAGGCAATCCTTCTGGCCAGCCTGATCCTGATGCGGCAATCGCGGCTGGCCCGCCGGGCCGATGAACGGGAACACCTGGTGCTCCAAATTCTTCTACTGACGGAAAAGGAAGTGACGGCAGTGATCAGCATGAATCAGCAGATTGCGAAGAAGGTTGGATTGCTCGACATGGAAAACAGCCAGGCGATCGAGCAACTGAGCCAGGATACCTCCATCGACGAAGTGGCTCAGGACATACAGCGAAGCCTGTCATCGGAAGAGATCAAGTAGGCGGTCGCGGGCGGGTGTCGCGCCGGAATCCCGATCACGCGCGGTGTGCGCAGCAAGGCTGTTTGAATTTCGCGGTCATTGACAGTTGTTCAAGAGCGATTCTCGTGAATGCCGGTGATGAGGAGCCACGCGGCCGAGATGAAAAACGCGAAAGAGAGCACCATTGCCGCGGAGGCCACGTAAAGCCCGGCAGCATGTCCAAAGATAAGTAAGATTGAACCGGCGATCTGTGCCAAGTAGCAAGACGTGCCCATGATGAAGCGGCCGATGCTGAGTCCCACGGAGCTAAGGCCGATTTTTGTGGCCCGAACGTATACGCGTATGTAAGTAATCGTCGGAACCAGCGTAACAATCAGCCATTCAACGCCGAGCCATCGGTAGGTTTGATTTCCGATGAGGGCGAATGCGCAGACCATGAAGACGGCAGTGAAGCCGGTCAACGTAGCGATGGCGCGATTTTTATGGGTCGCATCCCGATTGATGATCGGAAGATTGATCGACATGGCGATAAACACCAAGCCCGCGAGAGCCGCCGCTCCGCCGCTGACCATCACAAAGAAATTGCTCCATTGGTCGATGTT
>CAYZVG010000039.1:0-13535 GCA_964481595.1 uncultured Occallatibacter sp.
CCGTTCGACATACTTTCGGAGTTTTTCCGCAGCCTGTTCAGCCCCTGAGGGATGTTCTGCCTGGGCTCACTTATATTTGACCGAAGGCTTCTGGCGTGGTGGATCTAGAGTTCTTGCCAGAGTTTAAAAAGAACAACCGCGGATTCTTCGCTCACCACCCCCGAACTGAAGAGCGTTCGGGGCCCCGTTCACTGAGAATGACAGCGCCTTTTTATGGTGCGAACTTCATACCAAGGGCATTAGCCTTTAGCTTCTAGCCAAAGAGAGAAGCCCGGGCTGGCATTGTGCGCGGCAAATGGGTTGTCACGAGCTGGCCCCTCTTTCCTGCTTGCTTCGACCGGCCCTCTAGGTTCATTCTTTCCCTGACATGAAAGCTATCCAGATTTCCGAGACTGGCGGGCCTGAAGTTCTGCGGCTTGTGGAGCTGCCGATTCCTGTTCCAGAGCGCGGCCAGGCGCTTATCCGCATCGAGTCAGCCGGCGTGAACTTTATTGACGCGTATTTTCGCAAAGGGCAGTACAAAGCCTCGCTCCCGCTGGTGCCGGGGAACGAGGCCGCGGGAACGGTGGAAGAGCTTGGCCCAGGAGTAACGGGCTTTGCCGCCGGCGATTTTGTTGCGTCCACGGGAGTGCTGGGAGCTTACGCGGAATATGCTCTTGTCCCCGTCGCTCAACTGGTGAAGGTGTCTGCGGAACTGACTCCGGAGCAGGCCGCCGCAGCCATGCTGCAGGGCATGACGGCGCACTACCTGGCCTACTCGACGTTTCCGCTGAAGGCTGGAGACACAGCGCTGGTTCATGCCGGCGCGGGCGGCGTGGGGCTGCTGCTGACGCAGATTGCGGTGCAGATTGGCGCGCGCGCGATTACGACGGTGTCAACGCCGGAGAAGGCTGAGCTGTCGCGCGAGGCTGGAGCTTCCGATACGATTCTCTATACCGAACAGGACTTTGATGCCGAGGTGAAGCGCCTGACCGGCGGCAAGGGCGTGGATGTTGTCTACGATTCGGTGGGCAAGACCACGTTCGAGAAGAGCCTGAACTGCCTTAGGCCGCGAGGGATGCTGGTTCTTTTTGGCGCTTCGAGCGGCGCGGTGCCGCCGTTCGATCTGATTCAGCTCAGCAGCAAGGGATCGCTGTTCCTGACCCGTCCGACGCTTTGGCACTACATTGCCACGCGCGCGGAACTGGAGCAGCGCGCCGGCGATGTGCTGGGCTGGGTTGCGAGCGGCAGACTGAAACTGCGCACCGAGCACACTTACGCACTTGCCGACGCCGCACAAGCCCACGCGGATATGGAGTCGCGCAAGACGACTGGAAAGATATTGCTGGAGCCGTAAAAATGGCAGTCATTGAAATCGCAAAGACCGATCATGTGTTTGTTTTAACCGGAGCCGGCATCAGCGCGGAGAGCGGGCTGCCGACTTTTCGCGCGTCGGATGGTCTTTGGGCGGGGAATCGCATTGAGGATGTGTGCACGCCGGAGGCATGGGAGCGCAATCCCGAACTGGTGTGGAAGTTCTACTCGGCGCGGCGCGAGCAGGGAGCGCTTGCTCGGCCAAATCCTGCGCACGTGGCGTTGGCGGAGCTTGAGGCTCGCTTGGGCAACCGGTTTTTTCTATGCACGCAGAACGTGGACGATCTGCACGAGCGGGCCGGTTCGGTGCGTCTGCTGCACATGCATGGGGAGTTGAACAAGGCGCGCTGCGAACGCGAGTGCGGGCGCGCGCCGGTTGACGATCGCACGATTTATGAGAGCCTTGCCGAGGTGGGCCGGTGCGCGTGCGGCGGGCGTTTGCGGCCGCACATCGTTTTCTTTGGAGAGATTCCGCTGGAGATGGATCGCATTCAGGAGGAGATTGGCAAGGCTACGGTGATGGTGGTCGTCGGCACTTCGGGCTCCGTTTACCCGGCGGCCAACTTTGTGCATTGGGCCAGGCAGAACGGAGCGCGCACTGTGTATATAGGCCCTGAAGCGCCGCTGAACGCCTCAGCCTTTACGCAGGTGGTGGAAGGCAAGGCCGGCGCGGCGCTGCCGGGGCTGTTCAAGGTGGACTGAGCAGCCGTCCGGCAGCGTGCAGGCACTAGATTGCGCTTTCAGGCTGTTTGTCTTCGTACTCGGGCAAATCCAGCTTCTGTGCTTCGGCTTCGCGGTCGAGGCGCGCGCGTTTGGGGATCTCAATCAGGTCCTGATCGTGCGCGGCGCTGTTTACTTCAGTCTGCGCGGGTTTGAAGATCTTCGGTATCGATTGCATACGTCTCTCCTTGCGCCTCGATTGAATCGAGGCGTTGGTGGAACTGCGTGAATGTTTGGGGGAGGGAGGCCGTGCCGCGGTGTTTTCCGCGCCGGCCAGCGTGCTACTTGCGCGCCTTGACGTACTCGCTTCGCCGGAACCTTAGACCTGTCCAGTCCTCGTCGATGGCCACCGCGCGTACGGTTTCAAAGCCCAGAGCCGTGAGCGAGTCCCAACCCGTATCGCGGTTGAAGTCGCATTTGTATTTCTTCGATGTGCCCTTGGGGTAGGCGAACCAAACAATGACGTCGCCCGGGGCGCGCTTGCCGATCTGGGCGGCCAGTGCGTCCACCTCGCTCTTGCGAGTGACGAAGGCCAGCAGGAATCCGGTCTCCTTCACCGACGCCAGATGCGTATGCAAAGTGATGACCGGAAGCCGCGCCAGTTCGGGTAGAAAGCTCTCGGGCGCGTTCAGCACCACGATCTCCTGCTGGCCCTTCCAGTTGAGTTTTTCAAAGACGGTCGCCATGGTTTTTCATCATAACGTGACTGCGGAAAAAATCGGCAATCATTTATTGGTGGAATGTAACCGCGGATTCTTCGCTCACCACCCCCGAACTGAAAAACGTTCGGGGTCCCTTTCGCTCAGATGACAACCTCAATTATGTTTGAACTTCAGAGACGGGACACAAGGCTGCCGATACCGGCTCAAAAATGGAAGTGGTAGCGGACTTCGCCGGAGATCAAGCGCGGATCGTTAAAGTGAAATCCGCCGATGGTGACGGAGTTATCTTCAAGCACGCGGTGGTTGGTGGCATTGACGACGGTGGCTGTAACTTTCCAGCTTTCGCCGAGCGAGTGGCCGGCCGATACGTCGAATGTTGTGTGAACGGGAAGATTCGGGCCGTTGTACGGTCCTTCGCCCGAGCCTGCCAGGCCATTGGTAAAGCCCGAGCCATAGTAGACGTTGGTGGCGAACCATGACTGCGCCGGTA
This sequence comes from uncultured Occallatibacter sp., assembly GCA_964481595.1. Classification (GTDB taxonomy): domain Bacteria; phylum Acidobacteriota; class Terriglobia; order Terriglobales; family Acidobacteriaceae; genus Telmatobacter. Next base: position 3,226 of record CAYZVG010000039.1, read on the forward strand.
GCGTGGCATTAAAGCCGGCATTGAGCGTGTTGCGCTGGTCGTGATCTACGGGCGCGTAGCTGAAATCGGCGGGGTTGCAGGCAGGATCGCCGGGCAGCGTGCAGGTAAAGCCGCCGACGATTGCGCCGCGCTGCTCGGCAATCTGGTTGGAGTAAGCCAGATGGAACTGCCCCACGCGCGCCAGCTCCGGCGAGCGCAGAGTCATCTCCCATGCACGCACCAGAGCGCCATCCACGGCGATGGGGAAGTACATATTCGACTCGCCAAGATTCGAGTGGTCAAGGAAGTTGTTCACGCGATTCTTGAATGTGTCCACGTCGAGCATCCAACCTTTGTAAGGGATCTGAATGCCGAACTGGTGTTCTTCGTCGCGTTCGGAAGGCAGCGGGGTAAAGGTGTTCTCGCCCGAGCCGAAGATGCCCGCGTAGTTGTTGAGCACCGCACTTGAAACAGTCTCAATGGGTGCGGGCTGAAAGAAGTGCCCGTAAAAGCCGCGCACTACCCAGTTGAGACGCGGAATCCTGACCGACGCGCCAATGCGGGGATAGATGGCGGTCTCATAGAGCACGCTGCGATAGAAGGTGAAGCGCTCACCGCCCAGCAGCGTGACATACTGCCCCAGGCGCAGATGGTCGCCGAGGTAAAACTCGGCAAGGCCGGCGTTGGCGTTGACAGAAGTGTTGGAAAGAGACGGGCCGCTGCCGTCGTTTACCTGAACGCCGAATAGATCGCTCTCGTGCTGATCGAACGAGTAGAGGCCCGCGGAGAAGCTGTTCCACCCGGCGTCGAGATGCGCGTCAGCCTGCGCTCCGCCGTAGTTCGAGGTCTGATGCCATGTGGTGGCAACGGGATAATCGCTCGACGGCGAATCGTAGTTTGCCTGGTTCAGGTGATAGAAGGGCGCGACGGAATAGTGCGCGTTGGGCGAGACGGTGTGTACCCAGTTGGCGATGACGAAAGAGTCGCGTTCGGTTTGGCCGTCGCGCAGCCCGTAGCTCTCGTAGTACTGGCTGGCCTGCTCCCAATCGTTGGGGTTGGGATCGAAGGGAACTTGAAAGAAGTCCTGGCGGAGCTGCGCGTCAAGGCGGATCTGGTCTTTCGGCGTTTGGTTGCGGATGACGGAGACGAAGCCGCTCTCGGAGTTGGTGGCGTCGTGGTCGATCTGTGTTACCGGCGTTGCCAGCCCGTAGTTGGAGCGCTGCCCGGTGAGGCTCATGTACCAGGCGGTCCGCTCGGAGTGGTTGCCGAGTGAGAGCTGCTCCTGGCCGGTGTATTGGTTGCCGAGGTTGAGCAGCAGTTCGCCCTCGCGGTTACGCTCAAAGCCGTTGCGCGGCAGCACGTCGAACATGCCATAGGTGCGGTCGCCCAGATCGGCGTCGTAGCTGCCGCGCTCGGTCTGCATGGAATCGATGTCTTTGGGATCGATCTGCGGGCCGACGTTGGAGGCGATTTTGGTGTTGGGGATGGCAACGCCATCGATAAGCCATGTGGTCTGGTGGCCACCGCGCATGTGCAGCATGTCGTGGGTCATGTATGCGCCGGGGACGTAGTCGGTAATCATCTCAGCGCCGAGCGTGCGGCTTGCGCCTGGGGTCTGTTCGATCATGGCGCGCGTAATCAGCGTGGAGGGCGTTGCCGTGTCAACCTGCGCGGCTGTTCCATGCACCTCTACCGATTGCGTGCCGCCGGCAACCGTGAGCGGAATGTGAAGCAGGGGATTGGTTCCCGAAACGAGCGCTAGCGTCTGCGTTGCGGATGCGAAGCCAGGAGCCTCGACAGTGAGACGATAAACGCCGATGGGCGCTTGCGGCAGCTCGAACACGCCATCGGCGTTGGTGGTTGCATGAAGAGCGAAATCGGAGTTGGCGGCCTGTAAAGTCACCTGTGCGCCGGCAATGGGCCGGTGCTGCGGATCGTGAACTATGCCATGCACAGTTGAAAAGACAGTTGCGAATACAGAGATGGGAAGGATGAGAAAAAACAGGCATGAAGCTGCGATGGAAAAACGCCGGTACATGAGTGAACCTCCTGGATGAAACGAACTTTCAGACTTGGCAATGCCGCGCCATGCGCGAACGCACGGGCACAGACGGCGCAGCAGGGAATGGACTGCGCTTGCTTCTTTCAGAGCAACGAAAGCAGCGGCCACGATGGGGGCCTTAACCGAGAACTGGTTGCATATCTCGTTTTGAAAGGGCATGGCTTTAGCCGTGCCATAAAGGCGCATAAACAGCGGGGTTTTAACCCCTGCGGTAAATTTTTCAATCAGTTCCAATGATTTATGCAACCAGTTCTAGGAGGTCTGCGGAGGGGCGCGGCTGGCGTGGATACGGATGGAGCTGGCATGCGCGCTGGCGCGGACAGCGGCTGGCGCATGCGATTGCTTGAGCAGAGAAGGGTACTCGACTGCGGTTGCGGCAAGAGCGTGTGCGGGTGTCCAGGGTCCGGCAGCAAAGCCTGGAAACAGCGGGCAGGTGGAGGGAGCGGTGACGAACGGCGTCGATCCGGAGCGGGCTTCGGCCATCATCGCGGCCATGCGCATGGCCATGGCGCAATGGTGTGCGCCGTGACGCCGGCAGCAGGGCGGCAGGCTTGCGTCGTCGCTGCCAGGGAGCGCCGCAGCGAGGGGTCCCAGCCCGAAATACATCGTCAAAAGGATGGCAAGCGCGCGCCGCATCTGCTTCATGGTACACGAGGATTAACCCGGCTGGCAGGCCGGTGTGCGGACTTACACAGGCGTGGCGCGCCGGGTCGTTTATCATCGGAGACATCCGGTATCTTCAACTTCTTAAGCGTAAAACTTTCAAGATCGACCTGACCGCGATCCATGCAACTCAGCAGAGCAAAGGAAATCAAAGTGTCTGAAACGAAAAGTTCCGCTTCGCCCAGCAAACAAGCCGCAGCTTCGGCGTCCAGCCCGTCGCGGCGTCCATTACGCATTGCTCTTTTCGGCTTTGGCACAGTGGGCAGCTCGGTGGCGCGGATACTCGCTGAATCAAAGCCGCAAGGTTTGCAGTTGACGCACGTTTATAACCGGGGCGTTGCCCGCAAGAAGGCTGCTTGGGCGGGCGACGGCATTGTCTGGAGCGAAGATGCCGATGCGGTTCTGGCCTCGGACGTGGATGTAATCGTTGAGCTGGTTGGCGGCCTCGATCCGGCGGGAACGTGGGTGCGGCGCGCGCTTGAAGCCGGCAAGAGCGTCGTTACTGCGAACAAAAAGCTGATCGCGTTTCATGGCGTGGAACTGGAGCGGCTGGCAGCGGCCAAGGGCGGCCATCTGAAGTATGGCGCGGCGGTTGCCGGTGGAATTCCCGTGATTCCCGGTCTTGAGCAGGGGCTTGCCGGCGATCATATCGAGCGCATTGAAGGCATTCTCAACGGTACCTGCAATTTTATTCTGAGCAAGATGGACGAAGGCGCGGAGTATGCAACCGTGCTTGCCGAAGCGCAGGCCAAGGGCTATGCCGAGGCCGATCCCACGGAAGACGTGGGCGGCTTTGACGCGCGCGCCAAGCTGGCAATTTTGATGCGGCTGGCGATGCGCACAACGGTCGATCCCGAAGAGATTGTGCCGCAGGCCATCACGGCGGTCTCTGCCGTGGACTTTAGCTACGCGCGCGACCTGGGCTGCACCATTCGCCAGGTAGCTCGTGCGCAGCAGGCCAAGGGCGGCGTAGCCGCTTCGGTAGGGCCCATGCTGGTGGGTCTGCGCTCGCCGCTGGCGTGGTCGCGCGGAACGGAGAACATGGTTGTGCTCACCGGCCATTATGGCGGCGACGTGGTCTTCTCAGGGCACGGCGCGGGCGGGCATCCTACCGCGGTTGCCGTGGTCAGCGATCTGCTTGCGCTGGCGCACGATTCGCGTCGTGTTGAGATTCCCTCAGAGCCGGCGCGGCTGGGCGCGGAGTTTGAGGTTGCCCACTATATTCGATTCACGGTAAACGATCGCCCCGGCATTGTGGCGGAGATTACCGGCGCGCTGGCAAAAGAGCGCATCAACATTCGCGCCATTGTGCAGAAGTCGGGCTACCCGCCTCATGCGCTGCCCTTCGTAGTGACCGTGGAGCCGTGCACGCCCTCCGCCATGCGGCGCGCTCTGGCTTTGATTGGCAAGATGGATTGCCTGATCGGCGAACCACTCCACCTGCAGATGCTTGAGTAGCCCGCGCAGACGGGAAATCCCCAAATGAGGCCAACATGATCGACACAATTTATCGATGCGAGATTTGCGGCGAAGAGAGCCAACAGCCGCTGCACTGGCTTGTGGTCCGCTGCAACAGCGCTCAGTTAACCGTCTACAAGTGGACGCAAGAAGCTGCCAATGAGACGGGCGCGCGGCACTACTGCGGCGAGGCGCACGCGCAGGTCTACATCAGCCGATGGCTTGAGGCGGCCTGCTCCTGAGCAGACGCTACTTGCGCTTTGCGGCGGGGCCTGTCGATTCGCGGACAACCAACTCCGGCGTCATGACAATATCCCTTGGATAGGCTCTTTCCCGGTCGGCAATGCGCTCCAGCAGCACCTGCGCGCCGCGCTTGCCCATCTCATGCAGCGGCTGGCGGACGGTGGTCAGCGACGGGGTGCAGTATTCGGCCGATTGAATATCGTCAAAGCCCACCACTGAAACATCGCCGGGCACACTCAGTCCCGCATCCTTGAGCGCGCGGATTGCACCGATTGCGGCGATGTCGTTGAAGCAGAAAACCGCGGTAAAGTTCGGACGGGTTTTCAAGAGCGCCTGCATAGGCTTGTAGCCGATCTCCGGCGCCATGGGATGCCGGCCGGTCTTCATCGACCAGCCGTCCGTATCGAGCCGGATGGCCAGCGCCGGATCGATCTTGAGTCCCAAATCGGCGGCGACATGCTTAATGGATTCCCAGCGGATGCCCGAGTCGGGAATGACGCGCGGACCGCGCATGAAAGCAATGCGCCTGTGTCCCAGGTCGAACAAATGCTTCAATGCCAGCTCAACCGCCTTGCGGTGATCGATCACGATATTGGTTACGTTGGGGTTGGCGATGTGCGCCGAGATGGCGACCACCGGGATGGGCACGGCGATGTCATCCATGTGTGTATTCAGCAGAAGAAAGCCGTCCACGGCGCGCTCCACCAGCATGCGCGGGTAATCCTCAATCAGCTCCTGATTCCAGTCGTGGCAGGCGGTGAAGTAGAAGTAGTGGGCCTGGGTCAGCTCCTCAACCACGCCGCTCATCACGCGCGTAAAGTAGCCTTCGCTCAGGTCAGGAGCCAGCACGCCAACGCTCATGGAGCGTCTTTTTCTGAGGGAACGCGCAAAGTAATTGGGCCGGTAGTTGAATTGTTCGGCAGCGTCGCGCACGCGCTGGCGCGTCTCCTGCGGAATGGATTTTGCGGAGGGGGAGTTGTTAAGAACCAGCGAAACCGTGGTTTGCGAAAGCTTGAGGTGCTCGGCGAGCATTCTCAGATTCATGTGCGCTGGAGGCGCAGGCTTCTTACTTATTGCCATTTTGGAGTTTTAGCATGTTTTACTTCGAGCGTAAACCATAGATTTCATTTAAGTACATCGCTATACCGCGGATTGAGGCCTGAGGGCGTCCTCTCAGTGGCGCGGCTGCTGCCGGAAAAGGAGGCGCGCTTGCTCTGCAAGCGATTTTTCTCATTCAACGCACTGGATTTAGCAGACTTGTAACCTCTTGTTCACAATTGCCCGTTAGCCTTACTTTTGGTGAACGCAAACGTGCCCGATATACGCATCTCTCAGGCTCAATTTCAGCCGGAAACCGGACCATCGGATGTCGACGTACCTGCCGAGGTCCCCGTAGCCGAGGTCTCGGCTGTACGCAGCTTTCTGCTCTCGCGCGGCAGCTCGGCCACGGCCGACCGCTTGTTCGCCTGGCTGATGCTGCTGTGCGGGTTAAGCATTTTTGTCATCGTCTCGCTCATTGCCCTTGAACTGGTGCTCCGATCGCAACTCACCTGGCATAAGTTCGGCTTCAGCTTTTTCTACCGCGTCTTTACCGATCCCGACACGCACATGACCATGTTCTGGGATCCGGTGAATGAGCAGTTCAGCGCCCGGCCGTTTATCTACGGCACCCTGGTTTCTTCATTTCTTTCGCTGCTGCTGGCTGTTCCGCTGGCGATTGGCGTAGCGGTGTTTCTCACCGAGATGTGCCCCCGCGTTTTGCGCGGACCGCTGGCGTTTCTTACCGAGCTGCTCGCCGCGATTCCCAGCGTAATTTATGGATTGTGGGCCGTGACCGTGCTGGTACCGCTGTTGCGCGAGCATATCAATCCACTGCTGATCAAACTCTTTGGTTGGACCGGTTTCTTTGCCGATGACAATCCTACGGGTCTTGGGTACTTGTCGGCTGGCGTGATTCTGGCCATCATGATTCTTCCCATCATCTCGTCACTTACCCGCGAAGTAATGAGCGTGGTGCCGCACTCGCAGCGCGAAGCGGTTCTGGCTTTAGGGGCCACGCGCTGGGAGATGATCCGCATGGGCGTTCTGCGCAATGCCCGCATCGGCATTGTCGGCGCAATCATTCTGGGCCTGGGCCGCGCGCTGGGCGAGACCATGGCGGTGGCTATGGTGATCGGTGCAACGCCTGAGATTCATCGTTCGCTGCTGGCGAATGGCAGTTCAATGGCGACCGTGATTGCCAACGAATACGCAGAAGCCGTAAGCGACATGCATTTGAGCGCACTCACCGAGATTGGCCTGGCGCTGTTTATTGTAACCATTATTGTGAACGCCTTTGCCCAGCTGCTGCTGTGGGCTGTCACCAGGGGTACGCCGTCGCAGGTGAACTAGCCGAATGCGAGTGAATCAGAGGAGATTGCGGTGAACACCCAGAGTTCAAATCTACGATCGCAGATACGGGCCGTGACCGATCACACCGTCACGGGGCTGGCGATCGCGGCTACCTTGATCGTGATCGCGCCTCTGATCGCTATCTTTGTTTATCTGGTTTACAAGGGCGCAAGCTCGCTCAATCTGGCGTTTTTCACGCAGATTCCCAAGCCGGTGGGCGAGACCGGTGGCGGCATGGCCAACTCGATTGTGGGATCGGCAATTCTGCTTGCGCTGGCCAGTGTCATCGGAATCCCCATCGGCATTGGAGGCGGCATTTTTCTGGCGGAGTTTGGCCGGGGTGGCAAGCTGGCCAATGCCATTCGCTTTACCGCGGACGTGCTGAACGGCGTGCCCTCGATTGTGATGGGGCTGGCGGCTTATGCGCTGATCGTTGTTCCCAAGATCCCGTTTCTGCCGTTCACGGGGCACTTCTCGGCTTTCTCTGGCGGCGTGGCTCTGGGCTTTATGATGATCCCCACAGTGTGCCGCACGTCTGAAGAGATGCTGCTGATGGTGCCGCACGCAATTCGCGAAGCCGCTCTTGGCCTGGGCGTGCCCAACTGGCGCTCGGTGCTTTCCATCTCGCTCAAGACCGCTTCGCCCGGCATTATTACCGGCTGCATGCTGGCTTTTGCGCGGGTGGCCGGCGAAACAGCGCCGCTGATCTTTACCGTGCTTGGAAACCAGTTCTGGAGCTCGAGCCTGAATCAGCCGATCGCCGCGCTGCCGCTGCAGATTTATGTGTACGCAATGTCGCCCTACGATGACTGGCACAGGCTGGCATGGGCGGGATCTCTGGTTTTGATCGTATTGATCGTGGTTGCCGTTTCACTGGTTCGTTACGTGACCAGCCGCGGCATTTTGAAGGGCAACAGCTAAGCGGCTCCGCGATTGCGGGAGCCGTGCATGAGAAGCGACGCGGCGAAATGGATCGGCTGCAGCGCTGAGCAGAAGGAGAAGTGCGCAAGTGGGCGTAGGCATCGAGGTTACCAACCTGAACGCGTGGTACGGAACCAATCACACGCTGCAGGACATCAATCTGCATATTCCCGCGAACCATGCCACGGCGCTGATTGGGCCGTCGGGATGCGGCAAAAGCACGTTTGTCCGCTGCCTGAATCGCATGCACGAGACCAACCCGGTTGGCAGAGTCACGGGCTCGGTGCGCATTGGCGATCTTGACATTTATAACGATTGCAAGCCGGTGCAGATTCGCCGCCGCGTGGGCATGGTCTTCCAGCGCCCCAACCCGTTTCCCACCATGTCGATTTACGACAATGTGGCGGCCGGGCTGAAGCTGAACGGGTATTCGAATGGCCGTCACCTGGACGAGGTCGTCGAAAAGTCTCTGAAGAACTCCGCGTTGTGGGACGAAGTAAAGGACGATTTGAAGAAGAAGTCCGGCGCCAGCCTTTCGGGAGGCCAGCAGCAGAGGCTTTGCATTGCGCGTGCACTTGCCGTTGACCCTGAAGTGCTGCTGATGGACGAACCCGCCTCAGCGCTCGATCCGGTTTCAACTTCGAAGATTGAGGACCTGATCTTCCAGTTGAAATCGCAGTACACTATTGTGATTGTTACGCATAATATGCAACAGGCGGCGCGCGTTGCTGAGAAGACGGGGTTCTTTTTGAACGGCCGCATGGTGGAGTTCGATTCGACTCACAAGATCTTCACCAACCCCAGCGACAAACGCACTGAAGATTACATCACGGGCAGGTTCGGATGACGCGCATACGGTTTCAGCAGAGTTTAGACGATTTGAAAGAGAACCTGCTGGTGATGGCAGGATTGGCCGAGCAGGCGATTCAGCGCGCCATAGAGGCTTATCGCGTGCGCGACCTCTCGATTTGCGATCTGGTGAGCCGCAGCGAACTCGCCATCAACCGGCTTGAGCGCGACATCGATCAATCGGCCATCGATCTGCTCGCCATGGAGCAACCCATGGCCATCGATCTGCGCTTCATCCTGAGCGTGATCAAAATCAACGCCGATCTTGAGCGCGTGGGCGACGCGGCCAAGAGCATCAGCGATCGCGTGCGCGTGATGGACAAGATGGCGGTGGCCGATCTGCCGGTGGATATTCCGCGGATGGCGGCATTGGCCTCGGAGATGGTGCGCAAGAGCCTGCAGGCCTTCATCGAGGGCGACGCCGATGTGGCGCGCAGCGTGCTCACTATGGACGACGCCGTGGACGCCATGAACCGCGCGGCTTACAAGGCGCTGACCAAGGTGATGGAAGAGCAGAGCCACATCGCTCCGCAGGCGCTGAATGCGCTCATGATCAGCCGCAGCCTTGAGCGGGTTGCCGACCACGCGACCAATATCGCGGAAGACGTCGTCTTCTGGGTGCAGGGCGCGGATCTTCGCCACCGGAAGAGCATGAACTTGAGCGCGAACGATCCTCACTCAATGGCATAGGGTCTTACGCGAAGCAATTTCGTCCTCCAAAAGAAAAACCCCGCCAGCGGCGGGGTTTTTGCAGTTCTGGCTGCCTGGCTACTTGGTGGTGGTGACGACATGCACGCCGATGCTGTTGAGCTTGGTGCGCGCGGCGGCTGCCTCAGGCGTGCGCGGATGACGTTGGACGAGCAGGCGCAGTTCGTGAACCCCCGCGTCGTGCTTGTTCTCGGCCAGCAGGGCGAGCCCCTTGTGCAACTGCGCCGCCGGAGCCTTGGTGTTGCCGGCGAAACCTTCCAGCACCGCGTTGTACGCGTTCACCGCGGCATCGTATTGCTGCTGCTGGTAGGCGATCTCGCCCAGATAGAACTGCGCTGAACCGGCCAGGTCGTCCGACCCGTAAAAGTGGATCACGTCCTGAAATTCGCTCGATGCCAGTTGATATCTGCCCGCGGTATAGTCGCGCACGCCGCTCTGATAGGTCTCTTTCAGCGGAGGCGCCTGATTCATTGCCGGAGGAGTCGCGCTAAAAGCCGATCCTTGAGCCGACCCTGGAGCCGCTCCCGGAGCCGACCCTTGCCCCATTGCTCCGCCTGCTTGTCCCGCGCCCGGTGCTGCATTGGGCGCGCCTGGCGTCTGCATTCCCGCTTGCTGGGCCGGAGGGTTCTGGATGTTCTGCAATTGCGTCTGCAGGTCTTGAACGGTCTTGTCGAGCTTGGCGATGCGCGTCTTCAGCTCGTCTACCGAGTCGTTGAGCGACTGCACCTGGCCGCTGACGGTGTCAATCTTGCCGCCCAGTTCCTGGTTCTGCGTATTCAGTTTTTGCTGCAGGTCGTTCACGGTGACGCCCATCTGCTTGGCCTGGTCCGCGGTTTGCTGGGCCAGATTCTGCAGCACGCCAAAGCGTGTGTCGAGCGTGGACTGGATACGCTGCACCATATCGAGCAGTTGCTGCACCTGCGTCTGCAACTGGACCATCTCTTTGGAAACCGCGTGCGCACGTACGGGCGCTCCAGCAAGAATAACGGCAAAAACGGCCGCCGCCAGAAGACGATTGCGAATTGTGCCTGCGATC
>CAYZVG010000040.1:0-13492 GCA_964481595.1 uncultured Occallatibacter sp.
GCAGCGCCGCACCGTCTTCCTGCTGCGCAAGGCCCGCGAGCGCGAGCACATTCTCGAAGGCTACAAGATCGCGCTCGACAACCTCGACACAGTCATCAAGATCATTCGCGCTTCCGGATCGAGGGTCGAAGCTCGCGAAAATCTGTATGCCTGGGGTAAAGGCAATGAGATTGTCGTCACTCTTGACCGCCAGCGCCTACCCCACGAGGAGCGCGGGCTCACGTTGCGCCAGATCGACGCGATTCTCGAGTTGCAACTTTACAGGTTGACGCAGCTCTCGATCGACGAGCTCCTCAATGAGTTGAAGCAGGTGCGCGAGAAGATTGCCGAGTACGAGTCGATCCTCGCCAGCGAAGCCAAGTTGCGCGCCGTCATCGTCAAGGAGCTCGAAGAGGTTCGCGACAAGTACGGCGACGCGCGGCGCACGCAAATTGTGGACGAAAGCGCCGAGTTGCAATTAGAGGATCTGATCGCCGACGAGCAGGTCGCGGTGACGGTCAGTCATCAGGGTTACCTGAAGCGCACGCCGATCTCGATCTATCGGCAGCAGCGCCGCGGCGGAACCGGCCGCACCGGCATGAAGACGCGCGAAGAAGATTTCGTTGCTCAGCTCATCGTGAACTCGACGCACGCCTTCCTGCTGTGCTTTACCAATGCCGGGCGCGTGTACTGGCTCAAGGTGTACGAGATTCCCGACGTGGGCGCCGCGGGCAAGGGCAAGTCCATGCAGAGCCTGCTCGACCTGCAGCAGGGTGAGAATGTCCGCGCCATTCTGCCGGTTCGCGATCTCGAAGAGGAAGGCAAGTTCATCTTCTTTACCACGCGCAATGGAACCGTGAAGAAAACGCCGCTCAAGGATTTTTCCAACGTGATGTCGCGCGGCATCATCGCCATCGGCATCGACAACGACGATGAGCTGGTAAAAGCCTGCCTTACCGACGGCAGCCAGATCGTCTTCCTCGCCACGCATCTTGGCATGGCCATCCGCTTCGACGAGAATGACGTCCGCTCCATGGGCCGGCCCGCATACGGAGTCCGCGGCATCGACCTGGCCAAGAACGACTTCGTGGTCGGCGTGGCGGTTACACCCAAGGAACATGAGCCCGGCGAGTACCGCATTCTTGCCATCACCGAGAATGGCTTTGGCAAGCGCACCAACGTCGAGGAGTATCGCCTGCAGACGCGCGGCGGCAAGGGCGTAAAGAACATGGCCGTGACGCCGCGCATTGGCCGCGTGAATACGATTCAGCTTGTGGATGACAGCAGCGAACTGGTGGTGATCAGCCAGTGGGGCAAGATCATCCGCATCGATACGAAACAGATTCGCGCAGCCGGACGAGCGACCCAGGGCGTACACCTGCTGAATCTGGAGCCGGAGGACAAGGTTGCCGCGGCGGTAATTATTCCGCCGGATGAGCTGAACGGGAAGGACGACGACCAGGGCACGCTGCTGCAGTAGAGACGGTTGGAGAGGAAGCACTGCGATGCCGGCGACTGGGGCCAAACCGCTTGGGACGTTGGACGAGGCAAGCGCCGCAAACGCGGTGCGCCAGATGTTCGACTCGATTGCGCCGCGCTACGACCTGCTGAACCACGTGCTCTCAGCGAATGTGGACAGGCTGTGGTGGAAGCGTGCGGCACGGCGGTTCCAACCGACTCTTGCCCGACCTGAGGCGGCGGTGCTCGACATCTGCTGCGGCACCGGTGACATGACGCTGGCGCTGCTCAAGCATCGCCCTCAAAACGCACGGCCGTTGATTGCGGCGGATTTTTCACGCAACATGCTGGCGCGCGGGGCGCAGAAGTTCGGCGCCGATGCGAATGCTCCCGGCAAACCATACGCAATCCCTCTTGAAGCAGATGCGCTCCATCTGCCGCTCAAATCCGAGTCGCTGGATTTGATTGTGACGGCCTTTGGTTTCAGGAATCTGGCCAACTACGAGGCGGGCATGCGCGAGTTCCACCGCGTTTTGAAGCCCGGCGGCCAGCTCGGCATTCTTGAATTCAGCGAGCCTGACGGCATCCTCGGCATGGCGTATGCCGTTTACTTCCGTCGCGTGCTGCCCGCGATTGGGCGGCTCATCTGCGGTAAAGACGGACCCTACAATTACCTGCCCACTTCGGTCGGCAGTTTCCCTCCGCCAGAGCAGATAGTGGAGATGCTGAATCGCACGGGCTATTGCGAATCCTCATGGACGCCGTATACGTTTGGTATCGCTGGATTGTACACAGCGAACCGTTCGACGGTAGTCTAAGAGCGCGATAAGCCGGGCCGCAACCGGCTCGCGAGAGATTGAAAAAACAGTGACTGAAGAACCTACGATTGAGCAGCCGGCAATCACCGTGGCCGAGTCGTCCGCGGAGAAGCGGCGCGTGTCGCGCAACTCCATGGTGGCCGCCGGCTGCATGACGCTGCTGAAGCTCGGGGCCGGACTGCTTTCCGGTTCGCTGGGCGTGCTGTCAGACGCGGCGCACTCCGGGCTCGATCTGGTTGGCGCGATGCTTACCTATTTTTCAGTACAGGTGAGCGACAAGCCCGCGGACGAGGATCACACCTACGGCCACGGGAAGATCGAGAACCTTTCAGCGTTTTGCGAAACCATTCTGATGGCCGTCTCATGCGGATGGATCATCTGGGAGGCGGTTGATCGCATCCTTCATAACATGACGGAGCTGCACCACTCGGTTTGGCCGGTTCTGGTGCTGCTGACTTCGATCGCTGTCGACCTCTGGCGATCGCGGCAACTGCGCGCTGTTGCTCTGCGAACTGGCTCGCCGGCGCTGGCTACCGACGCGTTCCACTTTGCCAGCGATATATGGGCAACGCTGGCTGTGCTTGGCGGGCTGGGCGCGAACTGGCTGGGCGAGCGGTTTGGCATTGGATGGCTGCGCTATGGCGATCCCTTTGCGGCCGTGGTTATTTCCGTGATGATTCTGCGGCTCACGCTGCACTTAGGGCGCGAGACGGTTGCGGTGCTGATGGATGAAGTGCCTGCGGAGACGCGACGCCGGCTGGTGCGCGAGGTGGAAAAGGTGGAAGGCGTGATGGCCGTGGAGCAGGCACGCGTGCGCCGCGCGGGAGCGGGATACTTTGCCGATTTTACGCTGGCGCTGCCGCGGCGCTTTACCTTTGAGCATACGGGCGAACTGGTGCAGGCAGCCACTGACGCGGTGCATCGCATGCTGCCGCGGTCGGATGTCGTAATCCACACTGTGCCGCGCGAGGCCCGTGCCGAAAGCGTGTTTGATCGCGTGCGCGCGGTTGCCGCCCGCTACAACGTGAGCGTGCACGAACTGAGCGTACAGTCGCACCAGGGCCGCTTGCGCGTGGAACAGCATCTGGAACTTGACGAGAATCTCTCGCTCAGGAGCGCCCACGACTTTGTTACGAATATGGAAGGCGATATATTGCGCGCCGCTCCGGAGATCGACTCGGTGTTGACTCACATTGAAAGCGAACCGGCGACGATTGAGCTGCCTGAAGTAATGGTAGAGGAGAATCGGAGAATTGCGCAGGCTCTGCACAGTGCGAGCCGCCAGTTACCCGAGGTTATCGATGTGCACGAGATCAACGTTGGCCGCACCGGCGAACACATTTATGTAACCTGCCATTGCACCATGCCCGACGATATGCCGATGCGCCAGGTGCATTTGGCGATCACGGCGCTTGAGGACCGCTTCAAGATTGAGTGCCCGGATGTGCAGCGCGTGACTATTCATCCCGAACCGGTGACAGACAATTTGCGTTGAGACGCGAGAGAATATTAGTTGGGAGTGAGTGGCGAAGATGAACAGCCGGCCGATTGTGAGCTTTTTCAGAGTCGCTTCACTGCTGCTGCTTTTGGTGGCCGTGGGGTTGCTAGCGGCCATTACCACCATGCACTTTGCCATACACGGGGCTGAGGTTCAGGTTCCATCGCTCAAGGGGATGACGGTTCCCGACGCGCGCAACGTTACAGCCGGGCTTGGCCTGAATCTGAATGTCGACAATCGCTACTACTCGGCAGACGTGGCCGCGGGACACATTCTTACGCAGTCGCCTGCGCCGGGCACAGAGGTGCGGCGGGAGTGGCAGGTGCGCGTGTCAGAGAGCCTTGGACCGCAGAAAGTGGATGTGCCCGACACGGTTGGCCAGCAGGAGCGGGTTGCCGATTTGCAGCTTCGCCGGGTTGGGCTTGAAGTTGGACCGGCAGTGCATTTGCCCACCGCGAGCGCCGCTGAGGGAACTGTGCTGGCGCAGGACCCGCCGGCCCACGCGCAGGATATTGCCCAGCCCACGGTGAGTCTGCTGGTGGCCGCGCCGGACGATGAAGCGCCGGATGGCTATGTGATGCCCAACATGGTTGGTCTGCCGGTATTGACGGCGGAGATCGCGCTGACGAAGGCCGGCATCAAATCCGCTACACCCACATATCAGAGCGTGCCGATAGGCCAGATCGGCAGCGGAGTCGCAGCGCCGGTTGCGCCCATCAAGCCTGGCTCAGTGATTGCGCAGTGGCCCGCGGCGGGAACTCGTGTGGACCAGACCACAAAAGTAAGGCTGACCGCGGCCAAGTAAGAGCGGCCGCCGCTGCACTCCTTCAGCCGATCTTCTGCAGCATTGCAATAAAAAAGCCGTCGGTATTGAAGGCGGAGGGCAGCAGGCGCAGAGCGCCTTCTGGCGTGAGGCACTCGCGGAGACGGGCTGCCGCCGTTGAGACCAGAACGCCGGCGCGAGCCAATGAATCAAGCGAATCTGCAAGCGGAACAGTGCGTGCATGCGCACACTGCGCGAGTACTGCGGCAATCACCTGTTCATTCTCTTCCGGCTCCAACGAGCAGGTAGAGTAAACAACACGCCCGCCCAAGCGCACAGCGCCAAGCGCGGCAGCAAGAATTGCACGCTGGCGCTCGGCCTGGCGCGGCAGATCGTCAAGCTGCAATCGATGGCGAATTTCGGGATTGCGTCCTATGGTGCCCGTGCCGCTGCAAGGCGCATCGACAAGCGCAACATCGAAGCTCCCATCCTGAGCAAGTGTCGCTGCGTCCACCAAGCGGCATTCGATGCGATCGCGATAAGCACTCAAGCGAGCGCGAAGGCTCTCGATGCGCTGCTCGCTGGCCTCACAGGCCAGGATGCGCGCGTGCGGGTTGCGTTCGGCAAGGATGAGAGTCTTGCCGCCAGGCGCGGCGCAAGCGTCGAGGATCCGCAGCGGCGCTTGAGCGGGATCGAAGGCGCCGGCTGCGATTTCGCCCGCCAGTTGCGAGCCCTCATCCTGTATGCGCAGGCGGCCAGCGCGCGCAGCCTCTGCCACCGCGGCCTCTCCGCTGGCGACCGTGCGCGCCGACACGAGCAAGGCGCTCCGCTCGAAAACAATTCCCTCGCGGGTCAGTTCTCCTTCAGCATCCGGCGATGCGATACGCACGGCGAGTGTGGGCTGTGTCTGGCCGTGCAGGCAGATTGCGCGCGCTCCATCCATGCCGTAAAACTGCGCCCAGCGCGCAACCATCCATTCAGGATGCGCTGTTGCCAAAGCCAATTGCTGCGGCGACGTTTGCTCTGGTTCCGGTTTTGCTCCCGCAGCGGCCAGCTTGCGCAGCACAGCGTTGACCATGCCGGATGCGAAACGATGGCCGGCGTGCTTGGCCAGTTCCACGCTCTCATCGATTGCAGCGCTGGCAGGAATGCGGTCGAGGTGCAAGAGCTGAAAAGCGCCCATGCGCAGAGCGATCAGCACTTCAAGATCCAGCTTTGCGCCGGGCTTTTTGAGAAGGTCTTTCAGTTGCAAATCAAGAAGGCTTTGCCAGCGCAATACGCCGAGCACCAATGCGGTGCACAGATTGCGGTCCGGAGCAGAGAGCGCGTTGACCGCCTTGCCGCGCAGCAGATCGCCGGAGTGAGAGGAACCGCGCTCGACGGCAATGAGTATCTGGAATGCGGCCTTGCGTGCGGGAGAGATGGACACAGAGGTCAGCCTAACTTTGCGCCGGCAGGTAGCGGCGTTCCGCGCAGAAACTCCGCGGCGGCGAGACGTTTTTTGCCTTCTAGCTGCACTTCAAGCAACTCGATCCATGTTTCCCCGGCGCAGGCTGCAAAGAGTCGATGACCGGCAACGTAAATCTGCCCTGGTTGCGATGGATCGGGAGCGGTGATTTGCGTGCCATCGGCAACAGCCATGCAATGCACGATGAGTTTTTTGCCATCAAGCGCGGTGAAAGCGCCGGGCCAGGGTTGAAAGCCGCGCCAGCGATTGTAGATCTCGTGTGCGGGGCGCGTAGCAAAGTCCATGCGACCGTCTTCGCGATCAAGCAGAGGCGCGAACGTGGCTCCTTCGTGGTTTTGCGGCTGCGGAACGATGGTTCCGGCGGCGAGGCCGGCGAGCGTTTCAACCACCAGCGGCGCTCCCGCATGCGCCAGAACTTCAAACAGATCGACAGCGGTTTGTTCGGGCGCGATCTCGACGGTCTGCTGCAAGAGGATCGGTCCGGTATCGAGCCCTTCCTCAAGCAGCATGGTGGTGTTACCGGTGTACGCGTCGCCCATGGCGACGGACCACTGGATGGGCGCTGCGCCGCGGTGCCGGGGCAGCAACGACGCGTGCAGATTGATGCAGCCATGCTTGGGCAGTGCGAGCATCCAGGGCGGAAGAATGCGCCCATACGCAACGACGACGATGGCCTGGGGAGCAATGGACTCAAGCTGCGCGCGAAACTCCGCGTTGCTGCGGATTTTTTCCGGCTGAGTTACGGCGAGTCCCGCGGCCAGCGCGACTTGCTTTACAGGAGGAGCGGTGATTTGCTGCGCGCGGCCAACGGGACGGTCGGGCTGCGAGACGACGAGGGGAATTTCATGGCCCGCCGCAAGCAGTGCTTGCAGCGTGGGAACGGCGAACTGGGGAGTGCCGCAGAAGACGAGTTTCACCGCTCTACCATTCGCCTTCAGCCTGCAGCTTGCGGATTTTGCGCAGATTGAGACTGCGCTTGAGGCCGCTCATGCGCGACAGGAAGAGAATTCCGTCGAGGTGATCGATCTCATGTTGGAAGCAGCGCGAGAGCAGTTCTTCGCCCTCCATCTCAAACCACTTTCCGTACTCATCCTGGGCGCGGATGCGCACCTTTGCTGCGCGCACCACTTTCTCGCGAATATCGGGAAAGCTGAGGCAGCCTTCCTCTTCGTAGAGTTTGCCTTCGCTGGAGATAATTTCGGGGTTGATGAGAACGAGCTTCTGCTCGGGGTCCTTGCCCATGCTCAGGTCAATGGTGGTGAGGCGCTTTGAGACGCCGACCTGCGGCGCTGCCAAGCCGATGCCCTGAGACGCGTACGTTGTCTCGAACATGTCGGCAGCCAGCTTGCGCACCTCGTCGTTGAACTCCGTGACCGGCTCGCCGGGTCGCGACAGGATTGGATCGGGATATTTAACAATCTGCAGAATCATTGTCGCTTGCTAATAGCTCCGTATCTGTTCGATGTATCCGTCAAAATTTCGTTTCATTTCAAGCAAAGAGTCGCCACCGAATTTGCGCTGGGCAACGTCGGCGAGCGTGAGCGCCACCATGGCTTCTGCCGCGACGCCGGCGGCCGGCACCACGCAGATATCGCTGCGCTCGTAGCTTGCGCTGGTTGCCTCACGGGTGTCAAAGCGGACCGACTCAAGCGGCCGGCGCAAGGTGGAGATCGGCTTCAAGTAGCCGCGGACTACGATATCTTCGCCGTTCGAAACGCCGCCTTCAATGCCGCCCGCGTTGTTTTGGGGGCGCGTAAAGCGCGTGGGCTTGCCGTTGCTCTCCGCGGCGTAGTGGATGGGGTCGTGAACTTTGGAGCCGAAGGACTCTGCCGCCGTGACGCCGCGGCCGATCTCGACCGCCTTTACGGCTTGCAAGCTCATGACCGACCAGGCCAGCAGGCCGTCGAGCCGCTCATCCCAGTTGACGTAAGTGCCCAGGCCGGCGGGAACGTTGTGCGCCACCACTTCAAACACGCCGTTGACGGTATCGCCAGTGCGCGATGCCTCTTCGACCTCGCCCTTCATGCGGGCTTCGGTCTCTGCGTCCACGCATCCGAGAACGACTTCTTCCCTGGCGGCTAGAGCGGCGATTTCATCCCACGCGGCAGGGCGCTCAAGCTCGACGCGGCCAACGCGGATGACGTGGCTGCCCACCTCAATGCCGAGGGCGCGCAGCAGCAGCTTGGCAAAGGCTCCGCCTGCAACGCGGCTGGTGGATTCGCGCGCCGATGCGCGTTCAAGCACATAACGCGCGTCGGGAAAGTTATATTTGAGAGCGCCGGCCAGGTCGGCGTGGCCAGGGCGCGGCGAGGTCACCGCCTGATGCTTGGCCGGATCGCCGGCGGCAACGGGCAGCTTTTCTTCCCAGTTCTTCCAGTCGCGGTTCACGATCTCAATGGCGACGGGAGAACCGATGGTTTTGCCGTGGCGGACTCCGGAGAGAACATGGACCTTGTCGGTTTCAATCTTCATGCGGCCGCCACGGCCATATCCCTGCTGGCGACGCCACAGTTCGCGATTCACAAAGTCGAGATCGATGGGGATGCCGGCAGGCAGCCCGGAAACCAGCGCCGTGAGCGCTTCACCATGAGATTCGCCGGCCGTGGAGAAACGGATCATATTGATTCAATTGTAACGGGGAAAGACAGAAAGCTGCGAACAGGTGAACAGGGATTGGCAACCGCAGGAAAGGTAGAAAAATAGAGATTGAAGGCGTCCTGGGAGTTCACATCGCCCTTCCAGGGCTCAAGACGTGTGCTGAATCGCGTTCCCAGGACTGCGCTGCGCTTGTCCTGGGCTATTTTCCGTCCTCCCTCCGGGAGGAAATCGCGCGGCAGATTGTGCTCGGCGACATGCAGGACCATCTTGAGTAACAAATGCCTTCATGCAATTGTCCTGCCGGCGACCGGCTTCGGCGCTCTTAGCTCCGATCGTGTATGCTGCTCTCGTAAACAGCACAATCCCCGCCGCTGGAGGCAATCTCTGCCTATGACCTTCTTCCTCTTCAAAACCGAGCCGGATGTCTACTCGTTCGACGATTTTCTCCGCGACAAGGAAACAGTGTGGGATGGCGTTACCAACCCGACCGCGGTGAAGCACCTGCGCGAGATGAAACCCGGCACAAAGTGGATTTTTTACCACACGGGCGATGAACGCACTGCGGTGGGCACGGGCACTGTCGTCAGCGTCGACCCCAGCGATCCTAAAGTTCCGGTTGTCCGCGTGAAGGTGGGCAAGAGGCTGAAGACACCCAAGACGCTGGAAGCGATTAAGGCCGACAAACTGTTTGCCGACTCGCCGCTGGTGAAGATCGGGCGGCTGTCAGTGGTTCCGCTGACCGCAGAGCAGTGGGATTGGTTTGTAGCGTGATCCTCACAACTCCGTCTCTTTGTCGCCTATCCCCTACTCTCCCAGATATTTTTTCGTATTGAGCATCTGGCGGTTATCGAGCGACCAGACCTTGCCGGTCAGCTCGTCGGCTGCTTTGCCCTCGCGCGCGGATTTCTCGAACTCGCTCGACACGGCCTGCATCTTTGCATCCAGGTCGTCGACAAAGTTGAGCACCAGCGCCTCGGGAATCATGGGCAGCTTGGGCGAACCAAATTCGAGCTTTCCGTGATGGGAAAGAATCATGTGCAGAACCAGCGTACGCAGGCGGTCGGGAAAGTCCGGCAGGCCGGCCATTGCTTTCTCAACCATGTCGACACCCATCTGGATGTGGCCGAGCAGAATGCCCTCGACGGTGTAGTCGAAACCGACGCCCCAGCTTAGCTCGTGGATTTTGCCGATGTCGTGCAGGATGACTCCGGTGAGCAGCAGATCGCGATCGAGCAGCGCGTAGTGCGCGGCAACGCGATCGGCAAGGTTCAGCAGGCTCACGACGTGCTCCAGCAGGCCGCCCAGCCAGGCATGATGCAGTTGCCGCGCGGCGGGGGCCTCACGATAGGCCTCGGCAATTGCCGGATCGGCAAGCATGGCGGTGAGCAGCCGCTTCAGGTCGGGATTCTTCATGCTCTCGACGTAGGCCTGCAGTTGCTTCCATAGCTCGTCCACGTCGAACTTGGTGGCCGGCAGCAGATCGGCTTTGGCCACTTCGCCAGCCTGGGCGACGCGGAGCTGATCGACCTTCATCTGCGTGCGGTCCTCAAAGCGCGAACATGCGCCGCGAACCTTGACGATGTCGCCCTTGTCGAAGTCTTTGGCAATGCGCGGATCGCCGGGGTCCCAAATGCGCGCCTCAAGCTGGCCGGTTTTGTCGCCCAGATTCAGGTTGAGATAGGGCTTGTTGGTTTTGGTGGTGCGCTGCTGCTTGGCAAGAACCAGAAAGAAACTGTCGAAGGTTCTGCCTTCTTCAAATTGGGCCAGGTCGGAGATATACAGGTCTTTCATCCTGCCCAGAAGCTTATCGCACGCGGCTGCTGTTGCCAAAAACACTTCGAGCCTGGGGAACGATTCCCAGGCTCGAAGTGAACTGAACTGATTGGCTTATTGCTGCGGCTGAGTGGCGGCAGGATGATCTGCCGGCGCGGGCGCTCCGGGCACCTGCGGCGCGGGAGTATATTGCGGAGCCGTCTGCTGCTGGGCCGCGGGCTCTTTCTTCCGCTCGGTGATGCGCGTCTTTTCGCCCTCAGTGGAGGCCTTCTTTTTCTTGTTCTTCTTGGCGGTATCGCCATTCAGTCCGAGCGGCGCCGACTGGGTCTGGCGGTCGGCAACCTCTGCAGCATCGGCTTGCGGCGGCGCAAGTGCATCTACCGGCGGAGCGGCAGACTTTGCCTTCTTCGGCTCTTTTGCGAGCATGCTGAAGCGCGTTTTTTGCGTTGGAGCGGCTTGTTCGAGGGGATTCGCCGGCTCGTCAGCGCCCGCAACCTGCGCGTTAGGGGCCGCACCGGCATCTTCAACCTGCGTGGCATTGGCAGATGTGGGCAGCGTTTCTAGCGGCTTTTGACCGTAGCGGATTTTTTCTTTCTTGCCAGGTTTTTCCGTGGCAGGCTCCGCCGATTTTGCTTTCTTGCTCTTAGTTACGCTGGCTTTTACCACTGCAGGCGCTGGAGCGGACGGCGCGGCGGCAGAAGATTTATTGCGGAATGTGTGCGTGGACTCGCGGAAGCGTGTGCGCTCAACCTTTGTCTTCTTCTTCGGCGCTGGGGGCGTGTACGCGCTGTAGGAGATGCTGGAATGCAGTTCAGCCGGGGTGGCCGCCGTATCAACATAGCCTTCTTTGATCTGAATCGCGGCTTCGTCTCTCATCTTGCTGAGATAGGCGCGAAGTGCCGGCTCCATCTGGCTCATGTAAAAGGCGTCTTCAACCTGGTCCTGTACATCCTTGTAAGGACGCGGACCGGCGGGGACATGCTCGATGACCTTCAGAATCACATACCCTTGCCGGGTGAGAATGGGCTCGGTGAATTGACCGGCCTTGAGCGAAAAGGTCTTGTCCTCAAGCAGCTTGGGCAGAGCGCCGGGCTGATATTGGCCCAGATCGCCTCCCTGGGCTGCCGTGGGTCCGTCACTGAACGACTTGGCCAATTGGCTGAAGTCGCCGCCGGCCTGCAGGCGGGTCTGGAGGTCGGCTGCTTTCGCCTTGGCCGCAGTGGCCGCAGCGTCATCGCTTCCGGTAGAAACCAGAATCTCGCTGAGGCGAACGCTCTCCGGCTGCATGTAGTCCTGCTTATGCTGCTGGTAATAGCGCTCGGCTTCGCCAGGCGTAATGCGGATGGTCGATCCGACTTCCTGCCGCATTACTTCCTGCTCGATAATGTTGTTGCGGATGTTCTGCTTGAAATCCTCGTACGATACACCCTGCTCCTCAGCCGACTTCTCAAGCGCCTCCATGGAATCGAGGTGATATTGCTTGCGGAGTTCGTCAAGGCGCTTCACTAGTTCCGTGTCGCCAGTGATGCCCAGTTCCTTGCCTTTGGATATCCAGAGCTGCTGGTCGATGAGATCGCGCAACAGGTCCTTATGGGCGGCGGCAATCTCCTGCATCGAGGTGGCTCCACGCTTGCGCGCCTCCTGGTCCACTTCGGCCAGGGCGCGGTCGTAGTCGGTGCGGGTGATGATCTGGTCGTTGACACGCGCGATGATGTCCTCGACCGTTACGCCCCCGTAAGGGCTTTGCTGGGCTGCAGTTTGCGCATGCGTCAGCGCCGGGCTGGTGAGCAGCGCCGTAGCAAGAACGATCGCCGTGGAAATCGAAAGGGATCTCAATGTCATAGATGTCAGCACATGTCAGGCCGGATAAAACAAAGCCTGTAGCATAGACGTCATTGTAAATGCCTGGGCAGCAGGAACGCGATTCCCGGCCTGCAGTTGGGCATTGTTTTCGCGCCGGAGACGCCGCCACACACCAGCCGCCGGCTCTTTCAGGAGTCGAACCACGCATAACCCGGCAAACCTGAGCCTGACACTGTGGAATTGTGCGCAGAAACGTGGTTTCGAGCAGGCCATCGGCTACCGGAACAGGGAATTCCGAGTCAAAGATTGCGGTGCTATACTTTAGGCCGATGCGGCTCTGCTGAGCCTATAGCTGGTTTAACCGTTTTTGACAGCCTTGCCGGAATTGGGCAAGGCGAATTTATATCGGGGAGCACTCCGCACAGTTTTTGGGCGGCTTGACACTCGATTGACCCAGAACGCCACAGTTTGCCGCTTGCCGTACTCTCCCGTTGGAGGTTTCGTCCGTATATGACTCCCCGCGCCCGCCGCGCAATTTTCACAGTGGTTCTCTTTTTCGTTGTTTGCGCAGTTGTTGGCAGCTTGCTGCAGCGCAAGGTCGGAGCGCAGTCGGCAACCGACGAGAGCCAGCTACGCGACAACCTGAAATCTTTTACCGATGTGTATGCGCTGGTTGAGAAGAACTACGCCGAGCCCATCACCGGCGATAAAGCCGACGCGGCAATCTACGACGGGGCGATCCCCGGAATGCTGCGCGTACTCGACCCGCACTCCAACTTCTACGATCCGAAGGCGTATGCACGCCTGCGCGAGGACCAGCGTGGCCACTATTACGGCGTTGGCATGGTCATTCAGGAGCAGCGCGACCCCCAGGGCAAAGATCACGTTCTGGTGATTACTCCCTACGAAGGCACTCCGTCGTTCCGCGCCGGCATTCATCCTGGCGACGTTATTGAGGCAGTGGACGGCAAGAGCACAGATGGTTGGACATCCGACCAGGTGGCCAAAGCGCTGAAGGGACCCAAGGGCACGCACGTTCAGGTGAGCATGACCCGCGTCGGCCAGGCGGCTCCGCTGGTCTTCGATCTGGTGCGCGACGAGATTCCCCATCCCTCGGTCGATCTGAAATATGAGATCCGCCCCGGCATCGGATACATTCATCTGACCCAGTTCCAGGAGACCACAGGCGACGAAATGACCGCGGCAATCGACAGCTTCGGAAACCTGAAGGGACTGGTACTAGACCTGCGCAATAACCCCGGCGGATTGCTGAGCCAGGCGGTGGATGTTTGCGACCACCTGCTTACGAAAGGGCAGAATATCGTCTCCCAAGA
>CAYZVG010000041.1:0-13477 GCA_964481595.1 uncultured Occallatibacter sp.
GAGATTGCCGAAGTCGTAGGGTGTTCGGTAGGAACAGTGAAATCCCGCATGCATTACGCCAAGCGGGCAATGAAGGAAATTCTGAGTGGAGGAACCTATGGAAAAGCAAAATGACAGCATGCGCGAGCGTTTGCTGGCGCGCCTGCCGCAGCCTGAAAATCTTGCCGCCTACCGGGAAGAAACAGCGTCGCTGCTGGCCAGGCACGAGAAGGCGTTGTTCTGGGAGAAGATGTCGTCCAAGGTGTTCATGGTGACTGGATGCGCCCTGGTTTTGGTCAATTGGATTTGGGCGCACAAGATCGGTGCGGATATGAACCAACGCATCTGGTTCTATTTTGGCCTCTTGTTTTTTGTGGGTCTTTACGAAGACCTGAGGTACTGGATCTATCGAAGCAAGGTCGACCTTTTGAAAGAGGTCAAGCAGGTTCAGTTGCAGATACTCGAGGTCCAGGCCTCTCTTCAAAAACGAAGGGTCGAATAGCCTGCTGGCGGTTCCATCGCTCAACAGTCTAATCCCAACCCCGGCAGGGCAATCGCATTTCAGGTTTGCTGGGTGATTCTGTTTTGAAAGGGCATGGCTTCAGCCGTGCCGAGCCACGGCGCAAAATGCGGATCGGCTTTAGCCGCCGAGGGATGTTTTGGGATGAAAATACTTCCCTCTGGGCCTAAAGGCCGAAGATACTCATCAGCTCACGGCACGGCTGAACAGGCTGCGGAAAAACTCTTTTTGTATCGAAAGGCAAAAAACAGATCGCGCCAGGAAGCTCTAGGAGCGATCCGCAAGGGGCGGTTGATGGTTTAATATCCCCCAATTTTCGACCGTTCGACATACTTTCGGAGTTTTTCCGCAGCCTGTGAAGCCATGCCCTTTCAAAACAGAATCACCCCGCAATCTGGAATGCGATTGCCTTGGAGGGCGGTGATCGACTGGACGCGCCGGGTGCTGAATGACCTATAATTTGCCCGCCGATGAAAGGAACGATCCGCACGATGGCAACTCGAATCTTGTCTCTGCGGCAATGCAACAAAAAGCTTTTGCTTTTCGCGGCTGTTTCGATGCTGGCCATGCCGGCGATGGGACAGACAAACGCAGCCGCGCCGCCGGATGCGGGCGGAAGAAAATTTACCTATGACGTTGTTTCAGTCAAGCCGAGCAAGCCCGGAAACGGCATGTGGTGGAAATCCACGAAGGACGGCTTTTCGACGGGGAATGCGGCGGTCAGAAGTCTCTTGATGAACGCATACGGCGTAATGATGATGGACCAGATTGCGGGCTTGCCGGGGTGGGCCGACTCAGACACATTCGACGTGGAAGCAAAGATGGATGAGGAAACGGTCGCGGCTTTAGAGAAGCTGCCTAAAAAGGAGCAGTCTCACGAGAAAGACCTGATGCTTCAAGAACTGCTGGCGGACCGCTTCAAACTCAAGGTTCATCACGAAACCAAAGAGCTTCCAGTCTATGCGCTGGCGATCGCCAAGGGCGGGCTCAAGATCAAGGAGTCGCAGGATGCCGCCGGGGCTGGTTTAACGATGCGGATGGGGCAGAATGGAGGTTGGCAGATCGACGGTCACGGAATGGCCATCGAGAGTTTGACCATGAGCCTGACGAACGAAGTGGGCCGCATTATCGTGGACAAGACCGGGCTCACGGGCAAATACGACATCACGCTCAAATGGACGCCAGACAGCCAGCAGGGAACGGCAGACTCCGGTCCTTCGATCTTTGCGGCGCTTGAGGAACAGCTTGGCTTGAAGCTGGAATCGACCAAAGGCCCGGTGGATACGATTGTCGTCGATCACGTCGAAAAGCCGCAGGCGAACTGACGGATTGCCTGCAGCCGCGCGCCGGAGATTTGCTCCGTCCGTGCGGCCGCGGTCCGGCATCTCATCGAGCGGCAAGGATGGCGTCGGCGATGCGCGCGGCCTCGACTGCGGGGCGCACGGCGTGGACGCGAACGATGGAGGCTCCATTGAGGATGGAGGCCGTGACGGCGGCGAGGGTGGCGTTGTCGCGGGCCTCAATTGGGATATCGGCGGGGACCTGGCCGTTGTGGAGGGCCGACAGCGTGTGCGCGAGGAATGACTTTCGGCTGAGTCCCGCGAGCAACGGATAGCCCAGAGAGAGCAGATCGGCCTGACGGGCAAGCAGCGCGTAGTTTTCGTCGAAACGCTTGCCGAATCCGTAACCGGGATCGAGAACAATGGAGTCTGGCTGGATGCCGGCGGCTGAGGCTGTGCCAACGCTTTCGACGAGGCCCTGGCGGACTGTGGCAAGCAACTCGCCGGGCGGAAGTTGAGGCTGCGTGCGCCACTCGTCGGGAAGGCCGCGCGTGTGCATGAGCACTACTCCCGCGCCAAACTCGGCGCAGACGGCGGCCATCTGCCGATCCCACTTGAAGCCGCTCACGTCGTTGACGATTTCTGCTCCGGCCAACAGCGCTGCGCGTGCGGTGGAGGCTTTGTAAGTATCAACCGAGACGATGGCGGTGGGGCGGGCGCGGAGGGTGGCTTCGAGGGCCGGCAACAGGCGCGCCTGCTCCTGCTCTGCGCTAACGGCGGGGTCTGTGCCGCCTGCGAGTGAGCCGGGCCGCGTGCTTTCCGCGCCAAGGTCGAGGATGTCCGCTCCTTCGTCGAGAAGCTGCAAGGCGCGATTGAGCGCGTCGGTGGGGGACAGGAACAGGCCGCCGTCGCTGAATGAATTTGGAGTGATGTTGACCACGCCCATGACGAGTGTGCGGCGGCCGAGCGCGAGCGATTGGGTGCGCAGACGCCAGGTGGCGTCAGCTCTGTACGCGAAGCTGGCCGTGATCGGATTCATTCGGCTGTGCGCGCTCCTGCCGTGGGATGAAGGATACCCTTTTCAAATGGTAGAGCCTGCGGGGTGCGGGGAAGAACAACCGCAGATTCTTCGCTCACCACCCCCGAACTGAAAAACGTTCGGAGCCCCGTTCATTCAGAATGACAGTCGATGTTCTTTTATTGGTTTTGGAGATAAGCCTTAATGCATTCAGGTGCACGATGATGGACGCGGCGCGGTCGTGTCCTGCTACACTCCGGGCATGACGGTCTCGAAGCGATTTCTTGTGCTTCTTGTGGCGGGCCTCTTCACGAGCGGCGTGTGGCTGGCTGCGCAGACGCATACCGCCGCCGCGCGCAAGCCCGAACTGCGGCCGGCTCCGATGACAGGGCCGCTGAGCGAACGCATTGACGCGATCCTTGCCGATCCCGCGCTGAGCCACGCCGGGTTTGGCATCAGCGTAACGTCGCTCGACGGCCGGCAGCTTTACGGGCGGAACGAGGGACGGCTGTTTATCGCCGGCTCGAACGTGAAGCTGGCGACGACGGCCACGGCTTACGCGCTGCTGCCGGTGGAGACGCTCTCATGGACGACGAGCGTGATTGCGGAAGGCGACGTGAACGCCGCCGGCGCGCTTGACGGCAACATTGTTCTGATGGGCACGGGCGATCCGACGCTGAGCGGGCGCGAGTATCCTTACAAACCGCCGACGCCTGCGGCAGCCGCACCAGCGGCAGGTGACGCAACGGCAGGCCAGGCCGCCGCGGAAGATGCGCCGCCTGCGCCGCCGCCGAGCGCCATGGCGGCGCTGGACAAGCTGGCCGAAGAGGTGGAGCAGTCGGGCGTGCGCAGTGTGACCGGCGACGTGGTGGGCGACGACAGCTTTTTTCTGGACGAGCCTTACGGCCCGAGCTGGGGCTGGGACAATTTGCAATGGGACTACGGCGCGCCGGTCTCCGCGCTGAGCTTTAACGACAACGTGACGAAGCTGTACATCCACCAGGACGCGGCGCAGCCGGGCGCGACGGTCGCCGAGTGGACGCCTAACTCGGACTACTATTCGGTGGAAAGCAGCATGACTTTGGCAGCGAGCGGCGATACGCCGCACCCAGGATTGGAGCGGATGCCCGGCTCAATGCTGGTGCGGGCCTGGGGCACGGTGGGCGCGAACGGATTGCACGCGAACATGGCTATCGACGATCCGGCGATCTTTGCCGCGGCGGCGTTTAAGCAGGCGTTGCTGGCGCGCGGCATTCGCGTGGCGGGAACGGCGGTCTCTCGGCATAAATACACGAACGGGACCGGCGATTTTGCGGACGAACGCGAAGAGCCGCTGAAGCTGACGCGGTCAGACATGACGCGGGTGCTTGCGCCGGCGGGCGAGCACCGCGTGCTGGCCATGCGGTTCTCGGTTCCGGTTGCGGAAGACATTACGCTGACCAGCAAGATCAGCATGAATCTACATGCGGAACTGCTGCTGCGGCTGCTGGGCAAGGTGTTTGGCAGCGATGGCAGCTTTGAAGAAGGGGCGCGCGTGGTGCGGCAGTTCATGGTGAATGCGGGGGTGGACGACAGCGACTTTTACCTTTGCGATGGCTCGGGGCTGAGCGGGGACGACCGCATGGCCCCGCGCGCTTTGACACGGCTGCTGACCTATGCGGCGGCGCAGCCGTGGGGCGAAAACTGGCGCGCATCGCTGCCGGTGGCGGGGGTTGACGGCACACTGCTGAACCGCTTCAAGGACTCGCCGCTCAAGGGCCGGTTATGGGCCAAGACGGGAACACTGAACGAGGTGAACGCGCTCTCAGGTTATGTGACGGCGGCGAGCGGAAAGACTGTGGCGTTTTCGATTCTTGAGAACGGGCGCAAGCCGGGCAGCGCGTTGGAAGACCAGGCCATTGACCGCATTGTCGAAGCCATTGCGGCGGCAGATTGAAGCGGCAGACTAAAGCGGCAGACTAAAGCGGTATGATCAGAGGCAAATGTTCGCGCATTTTTTTACCATCCGCAATGTAGTTTTGCTGAGCGCCGCGGGATTGGCGATGGGCGTTGCAGGTTGCCGGCAACTTCCGCCGTCGAAGCCTTCGTCGCAGTGGACGCCCCAGGAGGCACGGGGCGCACAGGTTTACCAGGCCAAGTGCGCACGCTGCCACCGTCCCAACGACACTCATCCGCTGAACGGTCCGGGCCTGCAGGCCATCACCAAAGTGAGCGCGATGCCCTCTGGTGCGCCGCCGACGGATGAGCGGATGACCAATGTGATTCTGAACGGGCGAAGTATGATGCCGGCCACGCGGCTTGACGACGACCAACTACAGGATCTGCTGGCTTATCTGCACACGCTATGACAGACGAACTGGAAGACGGCGCTATCGGCGAAGAGCGCACAGAGGCGCGCGGAGAGAATGCCGCGGACGCCGAGGCCAAGGTGTGGAAGGTGTGGGACCTGCCGGGCCTGATCGCGATTGGGCTTTACCTGCTGGCTATTTCTCTGGTGGTGATTGTTGGCGTGGTCAGCGGCCGCTATCCTGCGCTGTTTCTCGTGTTTCCTGTGCTGTTTTTTGCGGCTAGCGCAGGTTTGGTGATGATGTTCCGCTGGGCGTGGGCGCTGGCATTGTCGGCGGTGCTGCTGATGGCAGTGTTCAACATGTGGATCTTTACCAGCCGCCACGAATCGCCAGCGCTGGTGCAGGGGCTTTTGAACTGGGTGTTCTTCCTTTACCTGATCCGCACCGAAGTGCGGACGAAGCTGCGGTAAATCTCACGCGGTCGAGCCCGATGCGGCAGGCAGAACGGCCGCCGGTACAATAAAGACGTGATGGATCTGATCCAGATTGAGCCGGCGCGGCGGACCCCGACGCCCAAGCCGGAGTGGCTGAAGGCACGCGCCCCGGTGGGCGAAAATTACCACGACCTGAAGCGGCTGGCGCGTTCGCTGGGACTGCACACGGTGTGCGAGAGCGCGCAGTGCCCCAACATTGGCGAGTGCTGGCACCACAAGACCGCGACGTTTATGCTGCTGGGCAACCTTTGCACGCGGCGGTGCGGATTTTGCGCGGTGCCGAAGGGACGCCCCGAGCCGATCGACTTTGACGAGCCCAGGCGCGTGGCCGAGGCCGTGGCCGCGCTGGGGCTGGAACACGCAGTGATTACCAGCGTGAATCGCGACGACGATCTGCTGGGCGGGGCGCGCATCTTTGCCCTGGTGATCGAAGAGATCAGGCGGCAGGCCGAGAGCTGCCGCGTCGAGGTCCTGATTCCCGATTTTCAGGGCGACCGTGAAGCGATTCGCACGGTGGTGGAAGCGCGGCCCGAGGTGCTGAACCACAATACCGAATCGGTGCCGAGGCTTTACCGCGTGGTTCGCTCAGGGGCGCGTTACGAGCGGACTCTAGAGCTGCTGCGCTACGCGAAGGAGCTGAATCCGGCTGGGGTTACAAAGTCCGGCGTGATGGTGGGGCTTGGCGAAGAGACCGCCGAACTGCTCGAAGTGTTTCGCGATCTGGCCCGCGTTGGCTGCGACATTCTTACGATTGGCCAGTATCTGCGGCCCTCGCGCAACCATTTGCCCATGGCGCGGCTGTACACGCCGCGCGAGTTTGCCGAGCTGAAGACGGCGGCTTTGAGCATGGGATTCCGTCATGTGGAGTCGGGTCCGCTGGTGCGCTCAAGCTATCATGCGCACGAGCAGGCAGCGGCCACTGGACTTGCGCCGCGCGCGTAGGTTTTTGCCGTGCCAGCAGTGCGCTTGCGGGTTGTAGAATAGCCGTTGGCAGTATGGCTGCACGGAGGAAGAAACCCTATGGCATTTTCCTATATGGCCGGAGTTCCGGCACTCAAAGACCTTAACGCCGACCTGAAGCGGCGCATGGAGCAGGCCGTGGCCACATTCCAGGCAAGCCTTGCGGCAACGCGCACGGGCCGCGCCAGCGTACACATGCTCGACCAGGTGAAGGTGGACTACTACGGCACGCCGACGCCGATCAGCCAGCTCGCGCAGATGTCGGCTCCCGAGCCGCAGATGATTCTTATCTCGCCCTGGGATCCGACGATTCTGAAGGAAGTGGAAAAGGCCATTCAGGCCTCCGATCTCGGCTTTAATCCCATGTCGGACGGCAAGGTGCTGCGGGTTCCTGTTCCGCCCATGACCGAGGAGCGCCGCCGCGATGTGTGCAAGCACATCAACAAGGTTCTTGAAGAGCACCGCACCGCCGTACGCAATGTTCGCCGCGACGGCAACGACGCGCTGAAGAAGCTGGCCAAGGACAAGAAGATTGGCGAGGACGAAGAGAAGCGCGCCCTGGACGAGGTGCAGAAGATGACCGACGAAGAGATTCGCAAGATGGAAGAGCTCTCGCGCCGGAAGGAAGCCGAAGTGATGCAGGTATGACGGAGCTGTTGACTCCTGGCCTTCTATCAAGCCAGGAAAGCACTTTTGATCCACTTGCAGAATTGCCTGTACGAAATTGCAAACCACGGGAAACGATCACCCCAGTGGGCTTCACAGGCTGCGGAAAAACTCTTGATTCTCGTTCTTTGCTGTTCCTGCGGCCGATTTTCGTCATATTCGATCTGTTTTGCCGGGGTTTCCTCGTTTCGTTTTGCGTCTGGAGGCCGTTTTACCGGCCATCAGACGCACTTCGGCGCTAACTGTCCAGTGCTTCAGTCGGGAATCAGTCTCCTCATGCGCATCAGGTCATAGGCCGCGTCGTCAGCCGGTAAAAACAATCCACTCGCGCCAGTCCGCGCAACTTTACCTGGCGCAGCGCGCGGTCAAGTTTCGACCAGCCAAAGACCCGCTCAATCTGCTTGCGTTTGCGCTGGCTGATCGCGCCGGCAAGCAAACGCTCGCAGTTCTTGGTAAACACCGTCACATCCCAAACCGCATCGTCCATCTCCAAGCCCATAAACCAGCGAAACAGAAGGTTGTAGTTCATCTGCTCCATCAACTGGCGCTCGGAGCGGATCGAGTTGAGAACCATCAGCAGCGTGGCGCGCAAAAGCCGCTCCGGCGCTATCGACGGACGGCCAGTCGCCGAATAGAGCTTGTTGAACTCGGCATCCATCCGCGCCACGGCACGGTCAACCAAAACCCGAATCTGCCGCGCCGGGTAATTGGCAGGTATCCGCTGCGCCAAGGTCAAATAACGGAACATCGCCGTCTATTCCCGATCGTCGCCAAGCATACTCATGAAATTAAGCAGATCCCGATAAAAGCTGTAACCGGAAACAGACAATGCGTTTTTCCGCGGCCTGCGAAGCACACCAATCTTGCGGATTTTAGCGGCCCGGCTGAAGCCGTTCCCTTTCAAAGCCGCTGTTGTTCTTGATTCCGATTCCAACTGCGATTGCCCTTGCGGTTCCAATCTCCTAGAGGGCCTCGCCAACCGCCCGCCCTATACTTGCGGAGACGGGAATCGAGATCGCATTCGCTCCCTGCTTCAAGGACCTATGATGACCAACATCAGCAGACGCAGTTTTCTTGCCACCGCAGCCTGTGCCGCGGCCGCCAGCCGGTTGGGTGCGCAGGCCCCGGCGGCAACAATGGTTAGCCTCACCGCCGCGCCGACCGGCCCGCACATGCCTGCGGACTTTATGGGTCTCTCCTATGAGGTGCAGCAGCTTGTCAATCCCAGCTTTTTCTCCGCGGCCAATGCCGGGCTCATCGGTAATTTCAAGGCGCTGTCTGAGCATGGAGTGTTGCGGCTAGGCGGCAACACCAGCGAGTTTGCCTATTGGCGTCCCACGCCGGCATCGCCCGAGCCGGTGCATCCGGTTACGCGCGTCGTTCCCGGCCAGCCCAAGCCCTACTTCTACCCGGTAACTGAAGAAGCGGTGCGCAATCTTGCGGAGTTTTTGCAGGTCACGGGCTGGTCGTGCATCTACGGCATCGGCATGGGAACCAACGAGCCGCAGCGCGCCGCCGCCGAGGCCGAGTTTGCGGCCAAGACTCTGGGCGAGCGCCTCCAGTATTTCCAGATCGGCAACGAGGTAGACCTTTACGGCGGCTACCTGCGCGATCAGCAAACCTGGTCTCCCAAAACCTATCTGGACGAGTGGCTCACGCTGGCCCGCGCCATCGCAGACCGTGTGCCCGGCGCAAAATTTGGCCTGCCGGACATTGCGGCCAGAATGTTCTGGCTTACGCAGGTTGCGGACCTCTGGCCCTCCGTCAAGAATCCGCCCCGGCTCGCAGCTCTCTCGCACCACTACTACTTTGGCGGGCCGCCGACCAACCCCTCCGTTACAGTCCCCAACCTGCTAGGCCCGGCAAACGCGGCAAAAGTGGGACAGAACGCCGCCATCATCGGTGCCGCAGCGCGCAAGCTGGGCGTGCCCGTGCGCATGACCGAGGGCAACACCTGCTATGGCGGTGGTAAGCCCGGCCTCTCCGATGCGTTTGCCTCCGCGCTGTGGGCAGCGGATTACGCCATGCTGCTGGCCAGCAACGGCTACTCCGGAATCAACCTTCACGGCGGTTCGGGCCCGTCGGTCGCCAACTCCGTAGGCGGCGCGCTGCTGGGCGATACGCTGCTCAAAAATCAGAACGTGACGCCACAGCAGGCCGCCCAGCATCCGCACCCGTTCTACACGCCGATCGCGAGCTTCGACAATGTGTTCGCGTGGGAGCCGGTCGCTTACGGGCTCAAGTTTGCCGGCGCGCTAAGTGGGGGCATGTTCCTTGCCGGCGACCTGAGCAAGCAGATTCAGGCATCGGACGTGGATGCCACCGCCTACGCAGTCAAGCTCGATGGCGGAGCGGTCTCGGTCCTCATCCTCAACAAAGATGCCGACAAGGATCTCACCCTGGTGCTTGATTTTGGCCGTCGCGGAGTGGCGCAGATGGAAGCGCTCACCGCTCCCGCTCTCGACAGCCGCGAGGCGCACATCGCCCCAGCCGGCCAACCGGAAAAGCTCAGAGCAGGCAAGCTCGCCGTCAGCGTCCCAAGAGCGTCGGGTCTTCGCGTTACGGTCAAGGCGTGATGAGCTACAGCTAAGAAAGCGCCGCCGCAGAGAACGGCGGCGCTTTCTGCTTACGGATGCTTGATGAACGTGCCGATCTGCAACTCGGTCATGGCTTGCGTCAACTGTGCCTGAGTGTTCATCACAATCGGCCCGTACCAAGCCACAGGCTCCTTGAGCGGCTTGCCAGAGACCAGCAGAAAGCGAATGCCCTCCGGCCCGGCCTGCACTACGATCTCATCGCCTTGATCGAACAGCACCAGCGAGTGGTTCTTCGCATCGTAGACCGGATCGGCATTCGGGTCCACCGCAGATTCGGTCAGCACGGCCCGCGGATCGGACGCGTCGCGGAAGGTTCCCGCGCCGGCAAAGACGTAGGCGAAGGCATTGCGCGTGGTCTCCACCTGAATGCGCTTCCGCTTCAGCGGCGGAACGGAGATGTCCACGTAGCGCGCGTCCACGGCCATCGACTCCGTGGCAACGCCCTCAACCGGACCCCGCTTGCCCCAGAAATCGCCGCAGATAATCCGCGCCTTGGTGCCATCGTCCTCGGTCACCTCGGGAATGGCGCTCGAAGCAATGTCCTGATAGCGCGGGGCGGTCATTTTGAGCGCAGCGGGCAGGTTTGCCCATAGTTGGAAGCCATGCATGCGTCCGCGTTCGTCGCCCTTCGGCATCTCCTGGTGCAGAATGCCGCTGCCTGCCGTCATCCACTGCACGTCGCCCGCGGTCATCAGGCCGTTGTTGCCCAGGCTGTCGCCGTGCGCCACTTCGCCCGCCAGCACGTAGGTGATGGTTTCAATGCCGCGGTGCGGGTGCCAGGGGAAGCCGGCAAGGTAGTCTGCGGGGTTTTCGTTGCGAAAATCGTCCAGCAGCAGAAATGGATCGAACTCGGTGGTTTTTCCGAATCCAAAGGCGCGCTGCAGCTTTACGCCCGCGCCCTCAATGGTTGGTTTGGTTCCAAGAACTTGCTTTACTGCACGAAGCGACATGGGGTGTTGACCTCCTTGGTACGGAAAACAGCTTCTAGCTTCTAGCTCCCAGCTTCTGGCTAGAACCGGTTGCATAAATGGTTTTGTAGCAAGGGCACAGCTTTACAGGCTGCGGAAAAGCCCTTCCAAGCCACTACATTCTTCGGTTTTGTAACAAGGGCACGGCTTCAGCCGGGCCACAAAAAGTGCCTAAGGGCGGGGGTTTTAACCCCTGCCTTGCCCCATCCATTCGCTTTTTTCTGGCGAATGGGTGGGAAAGCACAAACCTCAAGGAACGAAATCAAACGGTCGGATACATAGCTCAAGCCGGAGCAAACAAAGTAGCCTCCGCCGTTGACTTACTACCGGCTACCCTTCACTGCTTGATAAACTGCACGTCGAGCGTGATGGTTACATCCTCGCCCACCAGCATTCCGCCTGTCTCCAGCGCGGCATTCCACGTCAGCCCAAACTCCTTGCGGTTGATCTTGGCGGTGGCGGAGATGCCCACGCGTGTGTTTCCCCAGGGATCTTTTCCCGGCAGGCTCGGCCCTTCCACCGCAAAGGTGACCGGCTTGGTAACGCCGTGCAGAGTCAGCTCGCCGGTTACTGCGAGTTCTCCGGGCTCCTTTTGCGCAATCGCGGTTGAAACAAAGGTCATGGCCGGAAACTTCTCGGCGTCGAAAAAGTCGGCGCTCTTCAGGTGGCCGTCGCGCTGCTCGTCGCCGGTGTTAATTGTGGCCAGGGGAATGGAAGCCTCAACCTTGGATTTGGATACATCGCCCTCGTCGAAGGTGAGTGTGCCGCCGAGGCCAGAGAACTTGCCTCTCACGTTTGAAATCATCATGTGCTTTACCTTGAACTCGGCTGCCGAATGGGCGGGGTCGATCTTCCAGGTGGTGGTGGACGGGGTGGAATCGGTCATTGTTTTTTCTCCTTTCGCTTACTTGGATGCACGAGCGAGATATTCGTTGCAACAACTATTTCGCCCGAATGAAGAAAATTTGGTCATCGGCCAGGCTGCGGGAAGGCCGTGAACCCAGCCAACTCCCAAATGCGCGCACGGATGCGCACCCGCAGAGCTCTGCGCGCATCCAACCTGCAGGCGCCGCGGAGGGCGCAATAGAGTGACAACGAACAATTCCCCTCGAACCTGGTTTATTACCGGAGCGTCCACCGGTTTTGGAAGGCTGCTGGCTGAAGAGCTGCTGAAGCGGGGCGAGAAGGTAGCCGCCACCGCGCGCAACATCGCGCAAGTGCAGGATCTGGAACAGAAATATCCCGGCAAAGCCCGCGCCTTCGCGCTCGACGTAACCCAACCCGCGCAGATTGAAGCGGCCGCGCAGCAGGCAATCGCGGCTTTCGGGCACATCGATGTGCTGGTAAACAACGCCGGCTACGGCGTGAGCGGCGCAATCGAAGAAGTCTCTGAAGAAGAGTTCGATCCCATGTTCCAAACCAATGTCTACGGACTTATCCGCACCACGCGCGCCTTTCTGCCGCACTTCCGCCAGCGGCGCAGCGGGCACATCGTCAACTTCTCGTCTATCGCCGGCCTCGCAGGCGGGGCTGGCTGGGGCTTCTACAACACAACCAAGTTCGCGGTTGAGGGATTCAGCGAAGCGCTGGCCGCGGAGATGAAATCGCTCGGCGTCCGCGTGACGATCGTCGAGCCGGGCCCCTTCCGCACCGACTTTCTGGGCCGCTCCGGCAAGCTGGCCAAGCTCGAACTGCCTGAATACGCCCAGACTGCGGGCAAGGCCCGCGAGTACCTCATCACCCAGTCCGGCAAGCAGCCCGGCGATCCACAAAAGGCAATCGAGGCGGTCATCGCGGTCGTTGATTCGCCCGAGCCGCCGTTGCACCTGATCCTGGGCAAAATCGCGCTCAAACGCTTCAGGGCCAAGCTGGCGGATTTTGAGAAGGATATGGCCGCATGGGAGGCGGTCACCAACGGCGCAGATTTCCCTGATGCAAAGTAATCCCGCTAGTTGATTGCCGTCACGCGCTTTCCACATGGGGCGGGTCTCGCGCGCCGTATCCTCAATGAGAGCCTGTTATTCACTTTCCCGCGACCACGCGAAAGTGAATAACAGGCTCTAGAGACCCGCCCCGTGTCAGACTTTGCCCAAACCGTCAAAGAGCGCGCCGACATCGTCAAGGTGATCGAGGGCTACATCCGCCTGCGCAAGGCGGGCGCGCAGAACTACTCGGGCCTGTGTCCATTTCACAAGGAAAAATCGCCGTCGTTCAGCGTTCATGCGGTACGCCAGTTCTATCACTGCTTTGGCTGTGGCGTTTCCGGCGATGTCTTCAGCTTTGTGCAGAAGATTGAGAATGTCGGCTTCCCTGAGTCGGTGCGAATCGTCGCGCTGAAGGTGGGCATTCCCCTGCCCAAGCGCGAGTTTTCGTCGCCGGAAGAAGCCGCCGAAGCACGCCAGCGAGGCAAGCTCCTCGACTTGCATGAGGCCGCAACGGCATGGTTCGAGGAGCGTTTGCGCTCGCCTGAGGGCGCTTTGGCGCGCGAGTACTTAGCCGGCCGCGGTCTCACGCCGGAAGGCATCGCCCGGTTCAGAATCGGCTATGCCCCCGACGGCTTTAACGCACTGCGCGACCATTTGCGCACCATGGCAGACGAGGCGACGCTGCTCGCCAGCGGCCTGTTTAGCCGCAAGGAGCACGAAGACGGCACGCAGGGTCCGCTCTACGACCGCTTCCGCAAGCGGGTCATGTTTCCCATCGCCAA